>DASTYT010000021.1 GCA_035764725.1 Candidatus Methylomirabilota bacterium
GACATGAAGGCGTACAGCACCTCCGACAGGCCGTGCGGGCCGCCGTTGAGGATCGACTTCCTCGGCCCGGGCAGGGCGACTGCGGCGGCTGTCGTGGCGAGCACGATGACGGGCATCGTGAGGATGTAGAGGGAGACGAGCTTGATCTCTCGCGGCGTGATCTTCTTGCCGAGGTACTCCGGAGTGCGCCCCACCATGAGGCCGGCGACGAACACTGCGATGATGGCGAACATGAGCATGCCGTACAGCCCCGAGCCGACACCGCCGTAGACGACCTCGCCGAGCTGTATCAGCCACATGGGAACCAGGCCGCCGATGGGCGTGAACGAGTCGTGCATCGAGTTCACGGAGCCGTTCGAAGCCGAGGTCGTAGCCGTCGCCCACAACGCCGAGTTGGCGATGCCGAACCGCACTTCCTTGCCTTCCATGTTCCCGCCTGACGAGAGCGCGGTGGTCGTATGATCGACGCCTTGCTGGACCAGCGTGTGGCCCCTCAGCTCGGCCAGGTAGCAGGTGGCGAGCAGGCCCACGAAGATCACGGTCATCGCGGCCAGCACCGCCCAGCCTTGGCGCGTGTCGCCCACCATGACGCCGAAGGTGTAGCAGAGGGCCGCGGCAATGAGCAGGATCGACAGGACCTCGAGGAAGTTGGAGATCGGCGTGGGATTCTCGATCGGATCCGCCGAGTTGGCGTTGAAGTACCCGCCGCCGTTGGTGCCGAGCTGCTTGATGGCGATCTGCGAGGCCACCGGCCCAACTGCGATCACCTGCTCCGTCAGCGTGGACTTCTTGGTCTTGGGCTGCCCCTTATCGTCGACGACGGGCTTGCCGTCCTTGTCGGTGACCGGCTCGTCGTATTGCGTCGGCTGGACCACCGTGGCGGTGACGGAAGGGCCGAAGGTCTGCGTCATCCCTTGCGAGACGAGGGCCAGGGCCAGGATGAAGGACAGCGGCAGCAGGATGTAGAGCGCGCTGCGGGTCATGTCCACCCAGAAGTTGCCGATGGTCTGGGCGGAGCGTCGCGCGAAGCCTCGGATGAGAGCGACCAGCACCGCCATGCCCGTGGCCGCCGAGAGGAAGTGCTGGACGGTGAGCGCCAGCATCTGGGTGAGATAGCTCATCGTGGATTCGCCGCCGTAACCCTGCCAATTCGTATTCGTGGCAAAGCTGACGGCGGTATTGAACGAGGAATCGGGGGACACCGCCCCGAGTCCCTGGGGATTCAGCGGCAGCACGCCCTGCAACCGCTGCAGCAGGTAGACCGCGAGCAGGCCGGCAAGGTTGAAGAGGAGCATGGCCGCGGCATACGTCTTCCACCCCATCTCCTCGTCGGGCCGGACACCGCCGAGGCGATAGATCAGCCGCTCGAGCCAGCCGAGCATCCGGTCGAGCCCGAAGGGACGGTTCTGGTAGACGCGCGCCATGTACGCGCCCAGCGGCTTCGCGAGAGCGATCAGCACGACCAGATAGAGCAGCAGCTGCAGGACGCCGTTCGTAGTCATGAGAACATCTCCGGCTTCAAGAGAGCCAGAACGAGATACGCCATGAGCCCGAGTGCCACGATGCCACCGACGATGTAGAGGAAAGGCATGTTGGGCTCCTACACCCGGTCGCAGAGCCGGACGAACAGCGCGGTCAGCACAAAGAAGCCCACTGCCAGCCCAATGAAGATCACGTCACCCATCGCGACGCCTCCTGCGGCCCGAGGGACCGCGCCAATAGGGCCGGGACACTGCCGGCCACGCCAAGAAGCCTAGTCGCCAGGCCGCTCAAGATGCTCTCAAGATCGTTCCCTCCGGACCGGAGAAGCCATGACGTCCACGGCCATGCAGAGTTAGAAGAGGTCGCGTATCCCCTCTCCACGCATCACGCCCCTTTCGCCCTGAGCGCGCTCCATCATCTGAATCAGTGGCGCGGTCGGAGCGTGGTGGTCAAGTACGGCGGCGCCGCGATGGGCCGCCCCGAGCTCCAAGCCTCCTTCGCCCACGACGTGGCGCGTCTTCGGGCCGCGGGGGTCCGTCCCGTCGTGGTCCATGGCGGTGGCCCCCCAGATCGACGGTCTGATGCGCCGCGTCGGCAAGATCCCGCGCTTCGTCGACGGGCTTCGCGTGACCGACGCGGAGACCATGGAGCTAGTCGAGATGGTCCTCGTGGGCCACGTCAATCCCGAGCTCGTGGGTCTCATCAACCGCCACGGCGGTCGCGCCATCGGCCTGAACGGGAAGGATTCCGACCTGATCGTTGCCCACCGGCGGCCACATCGGCGGGCGAATGGGGAGTGCGTCGACCTTGGACTAGTCGGCGACGTCGAGTCGATCAACCGGCGCCTGCTCCAGGCTCTCGACGAGGACGGGCTGATCCCGGTCATCGCCCCCGTGGCCACCGGGCGTGACGGCAAGACCTACAACGTCAACGCCGATCACGTCGCCGGAAGGGTGGCGCGTCCTGCGTTCGAATCGCCGACGGGCGGCGGCCGAATGCCCTCAGCCTGGCCTTACTCGCGGGCCATGGGGTCGGCACGGACATCATGGGGCGAGCGACGTGAAGAAGTATCAGTGACGAGGCGGCGACCGGCTGTGTGGTCCTCGTGCGGTAGCGAACCCTAGCCGGTCTCCGGCCAGGCGAAATTCGCCTGGAGGATCTCGAAGGTTTTCTTGCCGGCGGGGAGCTGCGCGGTCACGGTGTCGCCGACTTTCTTGCCGATGAGGGTACGCGCCAAAGGCGCCAGGACCGAGATGCGACCGCGCGGGGGCTCCGCTTCCTCGGAGCCCACGATCCAGTACGCGATCTCCTTGCCCTCCTCGTCTTCCAGCCGCACCGTGGAGCCGAACGTGATGCGATCGCCCGAGGTGGGCGGGTCGATGACCTCGGCGGTAGCGAGCTTGCCTTCGAGGTCTTTGATCCGCGCCTCGATCATGCCCTGCTTCTCGCGCGCCGCGTGATACTCGGCGTTCTCCGAGAGGTCGCCGTGGGCCCGCGCCTCGCCGATGGCCTTGCTGATGGCCGGGCGCTCGATCGACTTGAGCCGCTCCAGCTCGTTCTTCAAGCGGTCGTGGCCGCTTCGCGTCATCGGGGTGCGTTGAATCGCCATGACAGCAACATGTTACGACACGCCGCCGGGGCGCGTCGAGGGCTCGCGGCCCCATCGAGGGCTCGCTGCCATCGGTGGCCTGGGTTACACTGGTCGCCTTATGTCTCGCGGCGTACGAAATTGCCTGGTCGCTCTCGCCGTCTTGCTGGGCGCCGTCGCGTGCTCGAGGTCCGACGCCCAGGCTCCCCCGCCGAAGGCCGGCGCTCCCGCCTTCAAGCCCGTCCCCGTCAACGTGGCCAAGGCGGAAGCTCGGCCCGTGCAACGGTCGGTGGAGACGGTGGGCAGCCTGGTCGCCTGGGTGGAGACCGTGGTCAAGACCGAGCAGCCCGGCACCGTGGCGCGCCTGCGCGTGGATCTCGGCGACTCGGTCACGCAGGGCAAGGTGCTCGCCGAGTACGACACCCGCGAGTTCCAGCTCGCGGTGGATCAGGCCGAGGCCGATCTCCTGTCTTCACGTCAATCGTACGCGCGCGCTCAAGCGACGGTGGCGTCGAGCGAGGCGGCGCTGCGCCGGGTCAAGGACGGCCTCTCGGCGTTGCAGGCGGAGGTGGCGCGCACTCAGTCGCAGGCCGAATGGTCCAAGTCCGAGCTCGACCGCAACCAGGAGCTGTTCCGCAAGGAGCTCATCGCCCAGCGCGACGTCGACAGTGCGCGGAATCTCTACAACACCGCGCTGGCCCAGCTCCAGGTGACGCAGAACGTGCTCGGCCTGCACCCGGAGCAGGTGCACATCGCCGAGGCGCAGCTCGACTCGGACCGCGCGGCCCTGCGCGTGGCCCAAGCCGAGGTGACGCGCCGCGAGGCCATGCTCGGCATCATGCGCAAGCGCCTCGAGGACACCACGATCCGGGCGCCGTTCAACGGCCAGATCGCCAAGCGGCACCTCAACGCGGGCGAGTACGTGAAGGAGAACACGCCGGTCTTCACTCTCGTCGCCCTCGACCCGCTGAAGTACACGGGCACGGTGCCGGAGCGCTTCTCACCCGAGCTCAGCACGGGCCAGCGAGTCGAGCTGACGGTGGAGGCGTATCCGGGGCAGACCTTCGCGGGGCAGGTCACCCGCGTCTCGCCCGCGGTGGAAGTCCAGACGCGGAGCCTGGCTCTGGAGGGCCGGGTCGGCAACGCCGACAACCGCCTGCGTCCCGGCTTCTTCACCAAGGGCGTGGTGCTGACGCGCAAGGACGCCACCGTGGCCTTCGTGCCCGCCGAGGCGGTGGTGTACTTCGTGGGCATCTCCAAGGTCTACGTCGTGACCAACGGCAAGGCCGAGGAGCGGCTGGTGAAGGCGGGCGCCCGGCAGGGCGCGCTGGTGGAGATCAGTGACGGTGTGAAGCCCGGGGAGACGGTGGCGACCTCGAACCTCTCCCAGCTCTTCAACGGGGCGCCGATCGCCGTCGTCGACGGCCGCGCCGCCGCCTCGCCCCCGCCCGCTCGCTAGATGGGATTCCTCGAGGTCTTCGTCCGCCGTCCCGTCTTCACCACCATGGTCATCGTAACCCTGGTGGTGCTGGGGCTGGCCTCCTTCGTCCAGCTCGGCGTAGACATCTTCCCCAAGGTGGACCTGCCGACCATCACCATCACCACGCTCCTGCCCGGCGCCTCCCCCGAGGAGATCGAGAGCCAGATCACCAAGCCCATCGAGGAGGTCGTCAACACCATCAGCGGCCTCGACGAGCTCCGCTCGTCCACCATCGAAGGGCAGAGCCAGATCTTCGCCACCTTCGTGCTCGAGCGAAACGTGCAGGAGGCGGCCAACGACGTGCGCGAGAAGGTGGGCACGGTGCTGGCGCGGCTGCCTGCGGGCACCGAGTCCCCCATCATCGAGAAGATCGACCCGGATTCCGCGCCCGTCATGGCCCTGGTGGTGTCCGGCCAGCGATCGGCGCGCGAAATCACGGAAATCGCCGACAAGCGCATCAAGCGCGCGCTCGAGACCGTCAAGGACGTGGGCGCGATCACGCTGGTGGGCGATCGCAAGCGCGAGATCCAGATCCTCGTCAACCCCGACAAGCTCAGCGCCTTCAACCTGTCCATCCAGCAGGTCAAGGATGCCCTCCAGCGTCAGAACGTCGAGATCCCCGGCGGCCGCCTCACTGCGGGCGCCAACGAGGAGGGGCTCCGCACGCTGGGACGCATCGAATCCGTCCGCGCCTTCAACGACCTCATCGTGGCCGACTTCAAGGGCAGCCCGGTGCGGGTGCGTGACGTCGCCGCCGTCCGCGACGCCGAGGAGGAGCCGCGCACCCTTTCGCGTCTGAACAGCGCCAACGCGGTCTCCATGCTCATCCGGAAGCAGTCCGGCACCAACACGGTGGCGGTGGTGGACCGGGTCAAGGAGCGGCTGGCCGAGGTGCAGAAGGGGCTGCCCCAGGACATCCGGTTCGAGGTGGTGCGGGACCTCTCGCGCTTCATCAAGCGCTCGTTCCACGAGGTGCAGGACCACCTGCTCCTGGGCGGCCTCCTCGCCAGTCTCATCGTCGCCGCGTTCATCGGCCGGCTCCTCTGGCACGAGAGCCTGATCCTGCTCGCCATCGTGCTCGCGGTGGCCCTCGCCTTTGCCTGGGGCGACCCCGAGCTGCTCATCAAGGTGACGGGCCTCGCCATCCTGGTCACGCTCGTGTTCTTCCTCTCGGTGCGGAAGTTGCGCCCCGCCTTCATCGCCGCGGTGGCCATCCCCGCGTCGATCATCGCCACCTTCGTGGCCATGCGCATGGCCGGCTTCACCCTGAACAACCTCACGATGCTGGGCCTGTCGCTGTCCACCGGGATCGTGATCGACGACGCCATCATCGTGCTCGAGAACATCTTCCGGCACACGGAGGAGGAGGGGCGGACGCCCTTCGACGCCGCCATCTCCGGCACCAAGGAGATCTCGCTCGCCGTCACCGCCACCACGATCTCGCTGGTGGTGATCTTCCTGCCCGTGGCCTTCATGGGCGGGCTCGTGGGGAAGTTCTGGAACTCGTTCGGCCTCACCGCCACCTTCGCGATCATGGTGTCGCTGCTGGTGGCGTTCACCCTCACGCCGATGCTCGCCGCCCGCGTCCTCAGCACGCCCGGCGTGGCGGGTGGTCACGCGGCGGGGTCCTCGAAGTCCTCGGGCCTCTATCACCGGATTGAGGGGGCGTACGAGGGCGCGCTCGCGTGGTGCCTGCGGCACCGCACGATCTGCTTCCTCGGCATCGCCGCCATCATGGTCGGAGGCTGGTTCCTCATCAAATCGTCCAAGCTCGAGTTCGTGGTGGACGATGACATGAGCGAGTTCGAGGTCGTGGCGGAGGCGCCCCCCGGCTCCTCCATCGAGCGGAGCGCATTGACCAGCCAGTTGATGGAGGCGGAGATTCGCAAGGTCCCCGAGGTCGTCACGCTCTTCACCACCATCGGCGTGCGGGGCCAGTACCAATCCAACGTGACCGACATCTCGATCTACGTGGGGCTCAAGCACCTGTCCGAGCGCAAGCGCGTGCAGCTCGAGATCATGAACGACGTGCGCCAGCGCCTCGCCGCGTTCCCGGGCATGCGGGTGAGCGTCCAGAACATCAGTCTCATCAGCGGCGGCGGCTTCCGCCAGACCCAGTTCAACCTGATCCTGCGCGGCCCCGAGCTGGCCGGCCTCGAGCGCTACGCCCAGGGCGTGATCGATGTGCTCAAGGCCAAGCCCGGCTTCGTGGACCTCGACACCGCGCAATCCCTGCGGCAGCCCGAGGTGCAGGTTGAGATCGATCGGCACAAGGCGTCCGACCTCGGCGTGCGCGTGGACGCGGTGGCGACCGCGCTGCGGACGATGGTGGGCGGGGAGAAAGTCGGGTTCTACCGGGAAGCGGGCGAGCAGTATGACATCCGGCTGCGGCTCGACGAGGACCATCGGCGCGACGCCTCCGGGCTCCCCGCCCTCATGGTGCCGGGCGCCGGCGGCGCGCTGGTGAAGCTCTCCAACGTCACCACCCTCGGCTCCGGCATGAGCCCCGGCCAGATCGAGCGCTACGCCCAGGAGCGCTCGATCACCATCATCTCGAACCTGCTGCCGTCGAAACCGCTCGCCGACGCCTACAAGGAGGCGTTCGCCGCGGTGGCCGCCCAGCGCATGCCGCCGGAATACGGCATCCTCCTCACCGGGCGGGGCAAGCTCCTCCAGGAAGCGCTGGCCAACTTCGCCATCGCCTTCGTGCTCTCGCTCTGCTTCATCTACATCGTGCTCGCCGCGCAGTTCGAGTCCTTCGTGCATCCGCTCACGATCATGGTGTCGATGTTCCTGTCCATCCCCTTCGGGATCCTCACCCTCAAGCTCTTGGACCGGACCCTCAACATCTACTCGATCATGGGACTCTTCCTCCTCATGGGCGTGGTGAAGAAGAACGCGATCCTCCAGGTGGACTACACGAACGTCTTGCGTGAGCGGGGGATGGAGCGCACCCAGGCCCAGATGGAGGCGGATCGAGCGCGGCTCCGGCCCATCCTCATGACCACGCTCGCCATCGTAGCGGGGATGCTCCCGGTGGCGATGGGACGCGGCGACGGCTCCGCCTCGCGCGCCTCGCTGGCCACGGTGGTGGTGGGCGGTCAGCTCCTCTGCCTGCTCGTCACGCTCCTCGTGACGCCGGTGATCTACTCGACCTTCGACGACCTGCGAGGGCTTCGCGTGTTTTCCCGCATCAGCTTCCCGCACTGGAAGAGCGCGCTCGCCGACCGCCTCGCCTGGAGCCGCTTCGCGGCCCGGCGCCCCGAGCCCGAGCCCTAGCCGGCTCCCTCGGTCACGCGGGCGGCGAAGGCCTCCACGAAGCGCCGCTGACCGCCGCTCTCCACCGCCTCCCGCCGATAGGCCTCGCGCACGGCGGCGACCGCCGTGGCCGCCGATTCGCCGACCAGCATGAGCAGACACGCCAGCGCCGTGCCCGTGCGCCCGAGCCCGGCGAAGCAATGCAGATAGATCGTCTCGCCCGCGGCGAGGCGGTCCAGCAGGCCGCGAAGATAGACGTGGAAGGCGTCCGCGTCCCGCGGCACGCCCATGTCCGGCACGGGGAAGTGGAGCAGGCGCAGGCCGGCGCCCGCGTAGGCTGCCTCCAGCGCCGGCGACAGCTCATTGCGGTCGAGAAGGCAGGCGACGGTGGTGATACCCGCTGCGCGCAGCGTGGCCGCCGAGTCCGTGTAGGGCGGCGCCGGCATCGGGCCCCCGAAGAGACGCCCCCCCTCCGGGAGGCGTCGGTGCACGACGGGAATCACCGCGGGGAAATCAGCCGATCAGATCGGCGGTGCTGCGCACCTCGGCGAGAAAGCCGTTGAGGCTGCCGAGATGGGTGCGATGGACGACGTCCGCGGGAATCGCAACCCCGTCCGGCCCCTTCACCTCCATCGCCGCGGTGGCGTCGGAGAGGAGCGTCACCGCGAAGCCGCGATGCGCGGCCTCGCGTGTGGTGGTATCGCAGCACATCTGCGTCATGAAGCCGGAGACGATCACGCGCTCGATGCCCCCGTCCCGCAGCATCCGCTCGAGCGGCGTGTTGGTGAAGGAGCCGGGCAGGTGCTTGGTGACCACCGGCTCGCCCGCCTTCGGGGCGGCCTCAGGATGGATCGCGAGCGCGGGAGAGCCGGGCGCGAACGTCCGCGCGCCGGGCTTCTGGCTCTCGTGGACGATGTGCACGACGGGCATGCCCCGGCGCCGCGCCCAGTCGAGCAGGCGCGCGATGCGTCCCACCGCGGCGGGCCCGCCGGGCAGCACGATCTTCCCGATGGGGGCGAAATACTCCTGCTGGGCATCGATCACGAGCAGTGCGGTCTTGTCCATGTCGTCCCCTAGCGGCCGGCCGGCGCGCCCGCGTTGCTCAGCTCGATCTTGGCGGTCTGGTTGACGCCGCGGAGCCACGACTCCCAGACCTGGTTGCGCTTCTGCTCGAGCACCTGCTTGGCGAGCTCTTCGCGCTCGGTCTCGAGCCCCTTGGGATCGGCGGGCTGACGCTCGAACACCTTCACCACGTAGACGGCGCCGCCGGCGCGGATCGGATCGGCGACCTGGCCCACCCCCGTCTGGAGGGCGGCCACCAGCACGGTGCCGGGCAGCGCGCTCTTGTCCTTCGGGGGCTCGGCGCGCGAGAAGAAGCCCGTGTCTCCGGTCGACGCGCCTTCCTTCTTGGCGGCCGCGGCGAGATCGCCCTCGCGGCCCGCCGCCGCCACCGTCTTGGCCTTGGTCATGGCGAGCTCGCCCGCCTTGTCCCGCCTGATCGCCTCCGACACCTCGTTGCGGATCTCGGCGAGAGGCGGCACGCCGGCCGGCATGATCTCGGTGACCTTGGCCACCACGTAGCCGCCGGCAGTCTTGATCGGGCTCGCGACGCCGCCGACCCCCAGCCCGAACACAGCTTCCTCGAGCGCGGGGTCGCGGCCGATGCCCTCGAGCCCGTCGCCACGGGCGATCGTCGCCGTGCGCGACTCCACGCCCAGGTTCTTCGCCTCAGCCGCAAAGTCCTTGGCGGCCTGCAGCGGGCCGCGGGCCTGCTCGGCCTTGGCGGCGGCGGCACGGTCGCTGCGCTCGGCGAGGAGCTTCTCCTTGATCTTGGCCGCCACCTCCTTGTACGGCGACTTGCCGCCCTCCTGCACGTCCAGCACCTTGATGGCGTGGTAGCCGAACGGCGTACGCACCGGCGCCGGCGTGATCTCGCCCTTCTTGAGCCGGAACAAGGCTTCCTCGAACTGCGGCACCATCTCGCCCGGCCCGACGAAGCCGAGATCCCCGCCCTGGGGCGCGGTGCCGGTGTCGTCGGAGCTCTCCCGCGCGAGCTTGGCGAAGTCCTCCCCCGCCTTCGCCCGCTTGATCACGTCCTCGACCTTTGCGCGCGACTTCGCCTCGGCGTCGCTGCCGCCCACCGGCGGCACGCGCACGAGCACGTGGGCGGCGTGGAGCCGCTTGGGCTTCTCGAACTCCGTGGGGTGCTCGTTGTAGTAGGCCTCGGCGGCCGCGTCGGTGACCGGCTCGGCGAAGGCCTTCGGGCTGGCGACGGCGAGCGCTAGCTTGCGGCGCTCGGGCCGCGTGAACTGCGCCTGATGGGCCTTGAGATAGGGCTCGAGGTCGGCGTCGGCCACCGTCACCGTGGCCATGAGGGGCGCCGTCTCGACGCTCGCCCAGGCCGCGCGCACCCGGTCCTTGCGGAAGGCGTACACCTGCACGAGCTCGTCCTGAGACACCTTCACGCCGTCCTTCACGAGGCCTTCCATCTTCCGGCGCACGAGGTCACGGCGCTGATCGGACTCGAAGTCCGCCGGATCGATATGGACGCTGCGGAGCACCATCAGATAGCGGTCGCGCGAGAACCGCCCGTCCTCCTGGAAGGCCCGCACCTGCTGGACGCGCGCGCGCAGCTCGTCGTCGGTCACGACCACGCCCTCGCGGCGCGCCTGCTGGCCGATCAGCGCATCTTGCACAAGGTCATTGATAACCTGTTGGGAGATGCCGAGGCGCTCCGCCATCTCAGGGGTGAGGCGGTCCTTGTAGATCTGCCGGTAGAACTCGATGTAGCTCGAGTAGGCCCGGCGGAAGCGCTCGACGGGGATGTCCTCGCCGTTCACCGTGGCCACGGAATGGTCGCCGACGCGCTTGCGGCCGAGCGCGTCGGCGCCGAAGTACACCACCGAGGTGCCGACGAAGGCGAGGATGACGAACAGGAGGATGAGCTTCAGCCCCCCGAGGTATTCACGCATCGTGCTGATCAAAGAGTCCGACCTCCTGGAAAAATCGAGCCGGCCGGTGGCCGGGCTTCCTAGCCTACCACAGGGGGGCGGGGCGCCTCAGAAGCCCAGCGTGGCCCGGAGGCCGGGCAGCGCGAAGTAGAGGACGAAGGCGAAGGCGGCCGCCCACATCATCGGGTGCACGGTGGGTCCCTTGCCCCGCACGAGCTTGATGAAGCAGTAGGCGATGAAACCGGCTCCGATGCCGTTGGTGATCGAGTACGTGAACGGCATCACCGCCAAGGTCAAGAGGGCGGGGAACCCCTCCTCGACATCCGAGAAGCGGATGTCCTTGATGATGGCGACCATGAGATAGCCCACCACGAGAAGGGCGGGCGCGGTGGCCTGGGCGGGTACGATGGCGGCGAGCGGCGAGAAGAAGAGGGCGAGGAGAAAACAGACGCCGGTGACGACGGAAGCGAGCCCGGTACGCGCGCCCGCGGACACGCCGGCGGCCGACTCGATGTAGGTGGTGGCGGACGACGCGCCCGCCGCGCCGCCCGCCGCCGCGGCGAGCGAGTCCACCAGCAGCACGCGGTTGAGCCGGGGCAGCTTGCCGTCGCGGTCGAGCCAGCCCGCCTCGCCGCCGATGCCGATCACCGTGCCCATGGTGTCGAAGAAGTCCGACAGCATGATCGAGAAGATGGTCACGAGCGCGGTCACCACGCCCACGTGCGCGAAGACTTCCAGGTTGATGCCGACCCCGAGGCTCGAGAAGTCGGGCCACGCCACGATCGCCCGGGGAATCACCGCTTGCCCGGGAATGGGGAAAGCCCGCCCACCCGTGACGATGTTCGCGATCACGGCGACGACGGTGGCGAGGAGGATGCCGATGAGGAGCGTGCCGGAGTTGCCGCGGGCAAAGAGCCAGAGCGTGACGAGCAGCCCCACGATGGCCACGCCCACCGGCGCCGTCGCGAGGTCGCCGAGGGTGACGGGCACCCCCGGGGGACCCGGCTTCACGATGCCCGCGGAGACCAGGCCGATGAACAGGATGAAGAGCCCGATGCCCGCGCTGATCGCCTGCTTCATCGCGAGCGGGATCGCGTTCATGATCGCCTCGCGGAAGCCGGTGAGCACGAGCGCGGTGATGGCGAGTCCCTCGAGGAAGATCACGCCCATCGCGGCGGGCCAGGAGAGCTTGAGCCCCGCGATGAGCTGGAAGGCCACCACCGCGTTGAGGCCCATGCCGGAGGCGAGGGCGAGCGGATAGTTGGTGGCGAGCCCCATGGCGAGGGTGAGCACGCCCGCGACCAGACAGGTCGCGGCCTGCACCGCCGCGAACGGCCCGCCCTTGCCCTCGAGGCCGGGCACCCCCGCGAACGAGAGGATGGCCGGGTTCACGAAGATGATGTAGGCCATCACCATGAAGGTCGTGAGGCCGGCCCGCGCCTCGCGTCCGACCGTGGTGCCCTGCGCGCTCAAGTCAAAATAGCGCTCGAGCATCATTCCACCTCCGACACCGTGATGCGGGGCTGGAAGGGGGCATCCTCGGGCACCACGCGGCGCGCCACCGTGATGAAGCCGGTGTGCGCCACCATCCTGTGGAACGGACGCACAGAGGTGTTCTCGATGTTCCACGGCCGGAACAACGTCTCGAACGTCTCGACGAGGGTGTAGCCGGGATGGCGGCGCAGCGCCTCCGAGAGCTGATGCGACTGGATGATGGTGGGCACGTAGGACAGGAAGATGCCGCCCGAGCGGAGCACGCGCGCCACCGGGTCCACCAGATGCCAGGGCTCCGGCAGGTCGAAGACCGCGCGGTCGACCGTCTCCTCCTCGGGGAGCCCCTCCTCCACCGGGCGCAGGCGCACCGCGAGGTTTCCGACCTCGCCCATGCGGAGCTGAATGTTCGCCAGCGCGCGCCGCGCGAAGTCCTCGCGCTGCTCGTAGCTGATCACCTTGCCCGCCGGCCCCACCGCGCGCAGCAGCGCGAGTGTGAGCGCGCCCGAGCCCATCCCCGCCTCGAGCACGCGGGCGCCGGGGAAGATGTCGGCCCAGAACATCACCATGGCGAGGTCCTTGGGGTAGATGACCTGCGCCCCCCGCGGCATGTCGAGCACGTATTCGGCGAGGGTGGGCCGGAGGACCACGTAGCGGGTGCCCTTGGAGGTCCGGACCCAGGTGCCGTCGGGCTGGCCGATGATCGCGTCGTGCGTCACCCAGCCCCGGTCGGAGTGGAAGGTCTCGCCCTTCCGGAGCATGAAGAGGTGGCGCCGTCCGCGCTGATCGATCAGGAGGACCTGCTCGCCGTCTTGGAGGCTATCGAGCGTCACGCGTCTTGGGCTCGGGCAGTGCAAGGGCCACGAGGAACCCCGCCAGCGGCATCAGCGCCGAGATCCACAGCGCCCGGGTCAGCCCCCAGTGGTCCGCCACCCAGCCGAGCGCGCTCGCGCCAACCCCGCCCGCGCCGATGGCGAAGCCGACGATGAGCCCCGATGCCATGCCGGGGTTCCGCGGCAGGTACGCCTGACCGAGGACGACCGACACCGTGAAGGTGGAGACGAGGACGAAGCCGAGGAGGGCCAGCAGCACGAAAACGAAGATGCCGCGCGCGAACAGGAACGCCACCGCGATCGGCACGGCCAGGAGGAACACGCTGACCACGTAGCGACGCACGCCCACCCGATCAGCGACGGGACCCGCCACCAGTGTGCCGACCACGCCGGAGCCGAGGAAAACTGCGAGGAGCGTGCCGACCAGCCGCGGATCGCCGTGGAGCACGTCACGCCAGTAGAAGGGCATGAAGGTCGTGAAACCCAGCTGGGTCCACGAGCGGATCGCCACCACGAGCACCAGGAGGCTCATGGCGCCGACCATGGTCTGGGCTCCGTCCCGAGCCGCCTGCACGCGAGCTTGCACGGGCGCGGGCGCGGAGAGCGACGGCAGTCCGGCGAGGAGCAGGCCGGCCACGAGCGCACCCGGCACCAGCATGCCGAGGCTCCCCGGCAGACCGTAGGCGCTGAGCAGCGCGGTGATCAGCGGCGGACCCAGCGCGATCCCGATGTTGCCGCCCGTGGAGAAGATCGACACGCCGGTCGCCTTTCGCTCGCCCGCCACCGCGGTGGCGGTGCGGTAGCCCTCGGGATGATAGGCGGCGACCCCGAACCCCGTGATCATCACGAGGAACAGCACCGCGGCATAGGACGGCGCGAGGCCGGTGAACGCGAGCCCCAGCGACGAGAGCAGCACCGAGAGCGGCAGGAGCCAGCGCCGCGCCGTCTTGTCGGCGAGAAAGCCGAACAGCGGCTGGATGATCGACGAGGTGATGTTAGCCATCAGCACGATGGCGCCGGTGGCCGCGTAGCTGAGCCGGAGGGCGTCCTTGAGGAACGGCAGGATCACCGCGAGCGAGCCCTGATTGATGTCGACGACCATGTGCCCGAGGGCGAGGAGGCCCAGCAGGCGCATGTCGGGCTTCACGCGAGCGGCGGGGGCGGCCGCCGCGGCCGGCAGGATGACGGCGGCGGACTCGGGCGGGGTCATGCGTCTATGCTAACATCTCGCGCGTCGTGAAAGTCAGCGAGCTCGGACACGTTTCGCTCTTCGTGCGCGATCTCGAGGCCGCCACCCGGTTCTATCGAGACCTCCTCGGGCTCGCTGAGACCGGGCGCGGTAAGGAAGGCCGCATCGTGTTCCTCACCGCCGGCCATCACCACCACGATGTCTCCCTGGAGCTGGCGCGCGCGGAGGCGCCGCGGCCGCCCAAGGGGGCGCCGGGGCTCTACCACATCGCCTTCCGGATCGGCGGGACAGCGGACGAGCTGGCCGCCGCGCGCGCGGCGGTGGAGGCGGCGGGGCTCATGCCGTTCGGCGAGATGGGCGGCGCGCGGCCCTGCTTCTGCGTGCGCGACCCCGACGGGAACGAGATCGAGCTCTACGTCGAGGGCTGAGCCCTCACCCTGCTCTCTCCCCTCACGGAAGAGGGTTCTCTTCAGATCCCGAAGGCGTCCAGCCCGGGCGGGCCTCGCCCCTACGGGTGGCCGGAAAACCCGTACTTCTTGAGCTTGTAGCGGAGCACCCGTTCGCCAATCCCCAGCAGCTCGGCGGCACGCGTCTGTATACCGTTCGCCTTCGCGAGCGCTTCTTTGATCATACGTCGCTCGAGCCCCTCCACCGCGGCCACGAGCCCGGCGCCGCCCTCGGCCTCGGCGGTCTGCGCGTCGATGATGAGCGGCAGGTCGGCGAGGCCGATCACGTCGTCACGCGTCAGCACGACGGCGCGCTCGATCAAGTTCTCGAGCTCCCGCACGTTGCCCGGATAGTCGTAGCGGAGCAGCGCCTCTTGCGCCTCCCGCGTGAGCCCACGGATGCTCTTGCCGTTCTTCTCGGCGAAGGCTCGGACGAAGTGGTCGATCAGCAGGGACAGATCCTCGCGGCGCTCTCGCAGCGGCGGTAGCTGGATGGTGACCACGTTGATGCGGTAATAAAGATCGTCGCGGAACTGTCCCTGCCGGACCAAGCTCTCGAGGTTCCGATGCGTCGCGGCGAGCAGGCGCACGTCCACCTTGATCGGCCGGCTGGAGCCCACGCGCTCGAATTCCCGCTCCTGCAGGACGCGAAGCAGCTTCACCTGCAGATGCGGGGGCAGATCACCGATCTCGTCCAGGAAGAGGCTCCCGCCATCGGCCAGCTCGAATCGGCCCTTGCGGGCCGCGACCGCCCCGGTGAACGCGCCCTTCTCGTGCCCGAAGAGTTCAGCCTCCAGCAGGCTCTCGGCCAGCGCTGCGCAGTTGACTTTCACGAGCGCCGCCGCGGCGCGGGGGCTGGCGTAGTGCAGGGCCTTCGCGATCAGCTCCTTGCCGGTGCCGCTCTCGCCTCGGATGAGCACGGTGGCGTCGCTCGGAGCGACCCGGCGGACCACCGAGAGCACCTCCTGCATGGCGCCGCTCTCGCCGATGATGCCCTCCACGCGATGGCGCTCGGCGAGCGCGGCGCGCAGCTCACGGTTCTCGGTGATGAGGCGGCGGCGGTCTTGGATCTGGTGGATCCTATGGAGGAGCTCGTCGAGGTTCAGCGGCTTCGCCAGATAGTCTGCCGCGCCCGCCTTGACGGCGCTCACCGCCGTCTCGATGGTTCCGTAGGCGGTCATGATGACGACGGCCGTATCCGGACTCGCGGCCCTGACCGCCTCGAGCAGTTCCAGGCCCGACACGTCAGACATCCGCTGATCGGTGAGTACCAGGTCGAACGGCTCCTGCTTGAAGCGGGCCATCGCGGTTCGCCCGCCAGCTGCCGTCGCGACCTCGAAGCCCTGTCGCTCGAGAAACCCCCCCACGAGCTCGAGCTGAATCGGCTCGTCGTCGACGACGAGGATCCGGAACGGCTCAGCTACCATCGGTCGATCCATCGCGCGGGAGCGTGACGCGGAAGCGCGTACCCTGCCCGGCTCCGCTCTCCGCCTCGATGCGGCCGCCGTGGGCTTCGACGAGCCGTCGCGCGATGGCAAGCCCCAGCCCGAGGCCTCGGGTCTTGGTGGTCACGTACGGCTCGAACACGCGCGGGAGCAGGTCGGCGGGGATGCCGCCACCCGTGTCGCTGACCGAGATCGTCAGGGTCGTGTCCGAGGCCGACGCTCCCAGAGTGAGCGTTCCGCCGGAGGCCATGGCCTCGATCCCGTTGAGCACCAGGTTCAGCAGCACCTGCTTGATCCGGTCCCGGTCCGCCCGCAGCTCCGGGAGGGAATCCGGGATGATCTGCTCGACCTTGATCCCGGCGGGGCCGGCCTGTGGCTCCACCAGTCGGCCGATCTCTTCGAGGAGCGCCCGGACCGACACACGCTCGCGCTTGAGTTGAATCGGTCGAGCCAGGGAAAGGAACTCCTCCACAATCGCGTTCAGCCGGCGAACTTCGCCCTGGATCAGGTCCACCATGCGCCGATACTCCTGCCCTGCGGCCGGCTCGAACTCGGCACGGAGGCGCTGGAGCCCCATCGAGACCGCGCTGAGCGGGTTGCGGATCTCGTGGGCCACCGCCGCGGCCAGATTTCCCACGATCGCCAAGCGCTCACCGCGCGCCAAATTCTCCTCGAGCTTCTGGATCTCGGTCAGATGGCGGTTCTGGATGTAGAAGATCGTCGCCATGCCGAGCGCGCCCAGCGCCAGGACTGCTACCGCCATGAGCACGGCGGCAACCCGATCGTGCTTCCAAACCCTGTCCATGGAGGCGGTGGACAGGCCGATCCGGAGTAGCCCAATCCGCCCTCCTTCCAGCGCCAATGGCTTCACCACCTCGTATGCCGCTTCCGCCCCATCGCGCCGAGCCATCCGCGTGAGCATATGCCGATTCTCGAGCACCGCCCGCAGCGCCTCATCCGTCTCCAGCCGGCCGACCCGGGTCGGGTCCGAGTGCGCCAGCACGGTCAGATCGGGGCCCAGGAGCGCGATGGATTCAACGCCGGCCTGACGCCCCAGCTCCTCGACCTGACGCTGGACGCCGATTGTCCGGCTGAAATCCAGCACGGAACGAGCATCCGCGTGAACGGCGATGATGCCAGGGAAGCTGCGGGCCCCGACGGCGACCCCCAGCACGGATCCCTCCCAGAATTTTCGGTCGCGGATCGCCGGGGGGGCTTCGTTGCCGGGCGACGGCGGCCCCCACCGCCGCCCCCACATGTACGTCATCATCGTCGCGTGCCGCTCCTGCGCCTCGGCCGCCGTCGTCGGAGGGCGGGTCATCATCATCCCCGGCATGGTAGGAGGACGCGGCGGCGGGTCGTACGGTCGCCCGGTGCGGTCCACGAGCTCGATTCGCGCCAGGCCGTTGGCGGCGCTGAGCCGTTTGAGCCACGAGGGGTCGGGTGAGCGGGAGAGGAGCAGCTGGTCCACCAGCCGGGCATTGTCCAGGAGCCGCTGGGCGATCATCTCTTCCACGAGCACATTGCTCAAGATCGCATTGCGGCTCGAGATCTCGAGCGCCCCCGCCAGCGCCTCGCCCTTTTCTTCGAGCTGCCGACGAAGCTCTTGCTGCGTGCGGTGCGCCGCCGAGAGGGAGAACAGGGTGGCGAGGCTCGCGAGCAACACGACGGAGGCCAAGAAGTACCGGAGCGGAAACGGGGGCTTCATGGTCCGCTCGTGCCGCCCATGCTATCACGCCCCGAGGAACGCGGTGCGACCCCCGGGCGGGCCCGCTCGCTCGGGGGTCGCAGAGAAGAAAGGGTGGGGCTAACCGGCGCGCCGCGTAGGACCGCCGAAGGGCATCACGTTACCCCAGGGGTTCACGTGGAAGGCCCGCACCTGCCCGTCCGGACCCTTCAGCTCCACCGAGTACATCGTGCCGAGCCTGCCAGTGAAGGGAAGCACCCGCTCCACCGTGAAGCCCTTCAGATACTGGTCCGCGTACTGCTGAACCAGCACCTTGGCCTGCTCTTCGGTAATCTGGGTCGCCGAAGTCTGGTCGACCGCCGCGGCGCCCGGGCAAGTGCCCGCCAAGCCCGCGCCCATCATCCCGGGCCCCATTCCGCCGCCCCACATGCCACGGCCCATGCCGCCATAGCCCATCTGCGCGAGGGCCGCGCCGGCAAATGCCATGCTGGCGGCAGCAACCACGACCAGCATCATGGAGAACCGCTTCATCATCGCCACCCCCCTCTGACTCTGATTGGAGTTCCTGCAGTATGGAGGGAGCAGGAGCCGTGCCAGCGGGCCCCCCGGCGGAGCATCGGATTCTTCTGTAGTTGCGAGCGCACGGATGGCGATCGTCATGGGCATTTCGGCGAAATTGTCGATACGGCCCGCCATTTTCGTCGAGGGGCGAAGGCCCTGATCCCGTGCCGGCCGCCGCGCGGCGGTAGGTTCTCTTCAGATCCCGAAGGCGTCCAGGCCGGTGACGTCGCGGCCCACGATGAGCACGTGGATGTCGTGGGTGCCCTCGTAGGTGTTCACCGTCTCGAGATTCATCATGTGCCGCATGATCGGGTGCTCGTCCACGATACCGGCGGCGCCCAGGATGTCGCGGGCCATGCGCGCGGTGTCTAGCGCCATCTGCACGTTGTTCATCTTGGCCAGGGAGATCTGCTGCGGCCGCGCGCTGCCCGCGTCCTTGAGCCGCCCGAGCTGCAGGCACAGGAGCTGCGCCTTGGTGATCTCGTTGATCATCCACACGAGCTTCTGCTGCACGAGCTGGAAGGAGCCGATCGGCTTGCCGAACTGGATGCGCTGCTGCGCGTACTGGAGCGCCCAGTCGTAGCACGCCATCGCGGCACCGATGGCGCCCCACGCGATCCCGTAGCGGGCCTGGGAGAGGCACGACAGCGGCCCCTTGAGCCCCTTCACGCCGGGCAGCTTGTTCTCGAGCGGGATGCGGCAGTCCTGGAACGAGAGCTCCGAGGTGATGGACGCACGCATCGAGAACTTCCCGTGGATGTCCAGGGTGCCGAAGCCGGGCGTCCCCCGCTCGACGAGGTAGCCGCCGATCTCGCCGTCGTCGCCCTTGGCCCACACCACCGCAATCTCGGCCACCGAGCCGTTGGTGATCCAGAGCTTGGTGCCGTTGAGGACGTACTCCCCGCCCTTCTTCACGGCCCGCGTCTTCATCGAGCCCGGATCGGAGCCGTGATCGGGCTCCGTGAGGCCGAAGCAGCCCATGGCCTCGCCCGACTGCAGCCGCGGCAGCCACCGGTCCTTCTGGGCGTCGGAGCCGTAGGAGTGGATCGGGTACATCACGAGCCCGCTCTGCACCGAGGCGAACGAGCGGAGGCCCGAGTCGCCCCGCTCCAGCTCTTGCATGATGAGCCCGTAGGCGATGTTGTCGAGCCCGAGGCAGCCGTAGCCCTTGAGGGTGGCGCCGAACACGCCCATCTCGCCCAGTTCGCCGGCCAGCTCCACCGGGAACGTGGCGTTGCGATGGTGCTCGGTGACGATGGGCAGGAAGCGCGACTCCACCCAGTCGCGCACGGTGTCACGGATCATCCGCTGCTCGTCGGAGAGGTGCTCCTCGATGCCGTAGTAGTCGACGCCTCTGAACTTTTCCATGGCTCCGTCCTTCCGGAAGCTGCCGGGCCCTGCGCGCTCAGCCGCCCGTCAACAGGGCGAAGATGCGGCGGATCAGCTCTTCGTGGTCAGCCACATTGTGCGCGAAGATGCCCATCTCTTCCACTGCGGCGAGGTCGAGGGTCTGGCAGGGCGCCCCCGGCGCCCACGAAGCGAGGGAAAACGCCTGGAAGCAGGACCGGCCGGGCTCGGGCTTGTCCGACACGAGGACGAAGTAGAGCTCCGGCCACTGCCGGCGCGCCATCTGGAAGAGTGACCGCTCGCTGCGTTGACTCTCCACCGACAAAAACTGACCGATGTGCGGGTGGTACTTCACCTCGATGAGAAAGTCCTTGGTGCCCCCGCTGCCGCCGGGGCCGCCCTCCCCCGTGGGCTTCACCCAGAAGTCGGGCGAGAAATCGTCACGACCCACCCGCAGCCCCGCCGCGGGCGAGCGACGGTACGGAGTGATGTCGTAGCGGGCCCGTCTGAAGATGGACTCGACGAGCGCTTCGGCCACCCGGTTCTTGGCTTCGAGCAGGTCCATATCCCCTCGCTAGTGGACCACGCTACAGGTTGGTGGAATGCGCCGGACGATCCCCGCTGAGCGCCAGCTCCAGCGCCTGGGCGAGCGCGGCGTCGTGCTCGTGGGTCGTGGCGAAGATCCGGCACTGGGCAACCTTGCCGGGGAGGTGCTTCAGGAGCTCCTTCAGCGGCTCCGCAGACACCGTCTGCGACGCCGAATCGTAGATGTAGATCTGCCGATCCCCCCCGCCGATGGGATTGAGCGGGCGCGGGTCCTGCTGCGCCATGTCGATCTTGAACGGCACCGCGCGCAGGCCCGGCGGCAGCGCGTCGCGCACCCGCGCCTCCAGCTCCTCCGCGGTCATGAAGGCCTGGCCGCGCCGCGGCTCGAAGAGGTCCAGCACCACCTCGTGGGCCATGCGCCACTTGAGCCGGCGGTCGAGGACCTGGCGCCACTCCGCGCCCAGCGCGCGGCGGTCGGGGTCATCGGAGTCGGGCCAGCGCTCCACTTCCTCGAGGAGCGTCCATTCCGTGAGCCCGAGGTAAGGCTTCAGGTTCTTATTCAAATCGTGCGGAAAGACCAGCCGCATGGTGTCGCGGAAGATCTCTTTCAGGTGCAGGTCGATGCCGCGCGTCGTCCGGTGGTAGTACACGTTGGTGTACATGTAGAAGCGCGCGTTCAGGAACATGATGAAGGCCTGGATGCCGCCGCGGTCGAGCGTGAGCCCCTTGTCGCTGAAGAACGAGTAGTACATGATCCGCTCGACGTCGATGGGCCCCACCGCCACCCCGCACATGTACGAGTCGCGGAGCACGTAGTCCATGTTGTCGGCGGTGTAGATGCCGGACAGGAGCGGCTTGAGATGGGCGAGCCAGCGGGGATGCCCCACCTCGGGCTCGGTGCGGTGCTTGCCCATGAGGTAGCAGATCCACTCGGGATCGATGCTCTCGCCCGGCTCGAAATGCGCGGAGGGGCTGCGCCGCAGCCCGCGGATCAGCTCGCCCAGCTCCTCCTTGATGATGCGCTGGCCCACGATCTCGTGTGTGAGGCCCCAGTCGGCGAGGAAGTTGTCGTCGAAGAAGTGTCCGAAGGGCCCATGGCCGATGTCGTGGAGCAGTCCGGCCATCCGCAGCAGCTCCTCGAAGAGCGCCGCCGACGGCGCGTCCGAGAACTCCGCGCGGAGCGAGGGGTGGAGCTGCTGGGCGAAGCGGGCGGCCAGGTGCATGGCGCCGAGCGAGTGCTGGAAGCGGCTGTGCTCGGCAGCGGGAAACACCCAGCGCGCGGATTGGAGCTGCGGCACGCGCCGCAGCCGCTGCATCCACGGCGAATCGATCAGGTCTTCCTCGGTGGCCTCGCCGGCGACGCCGTCCGGCCGCGTGTAGAGGATGTAGCGGTGAATGGGATCGGCGATGAGCCCGCGGCCTCGATAGGTGTCGATCCCCCGCATGGCTAGAGCCTACTACTTCTCCGTCGTCCGGAAGATGCGATACCGGTCGGCGGGCCGTACCGTGATGACCTGGGCGCCCGACTGCCGGCGCACCTCGACCGTCACCGGCTCGCCGATCTGGCCCTCCCAGAGCCGGGTGTAGAACTCCTCCTGGCTCGCCACCGCCCGCCCGTTGACCGCCACGATGAGATCGCCGCGGCGGAAGCCGGCCTGCCCGGCCGGGCCCACCGGGGAGAAGCCCACCACCACCGCGCCCCGTCCGGGCACGCTCTCGGTATAGAGGCCCAGCCAGGGCCGGGCCCCGCGGCTCTCCACGCGACCCTTGGCGAGGAGCTCGTCTCGGCCGGCGAGGAACTTCTCGATCGGGATCGCGAGGTTGGAGAAGGGCTTCTCGCCCAGCCGCAGCGACGTGATCCCGACCACCGCGCCGGTGCCGTCGATGAGAGCCCCGCCCCCGAAGGCGGTGTTGGCCGGAAATACGATGAACGCGCGATCCAACATATATTCCCAGGGGGCGACGTAGCGCTGCACCGATCGCACCTGGGCCTCGACCGCCACCAGGTCTCCGTTCTCGGTCATCCCGACGGTGCCCGCGCCATCACCCACCGCGATGCGCGTCGAGTCGCCCAGGGGCGCGGCCGGCCACGGTCCCGGCCACGCGAGCTTGAGCACGCCCAAGCCCACCTCGAGGTCGAGGCCGACCAGCCGGGCGGGCACGATACGGCCGTCGCGCAGGGTCACCTCGAGGCGCTCCGCGTCGAGCAGGAGATAGCTCACGGTGAGGGCGTACCCGGCGGGGTCGAAGATCACCGCGCTGCCCGCGCGGTCCGCCCCGAGGTTCGCCGAGGACGGCGCGTGCGGGTTCGCCTCCACCCGCAGCGCCACCATGGCGGGCGCCACCCGCCGAGCGAACGACGGCGCGGTGTCGAGACCCGGCCCGTCCGGACGTGGCGCGCTACCGCGGGGAGCGGCGAGGAGCGCCACCGGGAGTCCCACCAGGGCGAGGCCGAGCAGAACAAACGTCATGACACGACGCTGCGGCATGGGAGTCACCTCGCCGAATACTGGCGCTCGTAGTACGCGCGGAACTCGCCCGACTTGATCGGCCGCCACCAGGCCTCGTGGCTCCGGTACCACTCCACGGTGGCGGCCAGCGCGGAGGGGAAGCCGTGCGCCGGCTTCCATCCCAGCGCGCGGACCTTGGCGCTGTCCAGCGCGTAGCGGCGGTCGTGGCCCGGCCGATCGGCTACCGCCTTGATGAGCGTCTCCGGCTTGCCGGTCAGGCGCAGGATCTGCCGCGTGAGCACCACGTTCTCGATCTCGTTGCCGCCGCCGATGTTGTAGATCTCGCCGTCCTTGCCCTTGCGGAGCACGACGTCGATGGCGGCACAGTTGTCGAGCACGTAGAGCCAGTCGCGCACGTTCTTGCCGTCGCCGTAGAGCGGCAGGGGGACGTCGTCGATGGCGTTGGTCACGAAGAGGGGGATCACCTTCTCGGGGTACTGGAACGGCCCGAAGTTGTTGCTGCTGCGCGTGACGATGACGGGCAGCCGGTGCGTGATCCAGTAGGCGCGGGCGAGGAGATCCGCCGCCGCCTTCGACGCCGAGTACGGGTTGGACGGGTTGAGGGGATCCAGCTCCCGGGACGCGCCGCGCGCGATGCTCCCGTACACCTCGTCGGTGCCCACCGCGATGAAGCGCCCGAGACGGCGGGCCCGCGCCGCCTCGAGCAGCGTGAAGGTCCCGGTCACGTTGGTGCGCAAGAACTCGTCGGCGCCCGAGTTGGAGCGGTCCACGTGGGTCTCGGCGGCGAAGTGCACCACCGCGTCCACCTCGGCCATGAGGTCGCCCACCAGGCCGGCGTCGCAGATGTCGCCCTTCACGAAGCGGTGGCGAGGGTCGGCCTCGACGTCCTTGAGATTGGCGGGATTCCCCGCATAGGTGAGCTTGTCGAGTGTCACCACCGCGTCATCCGGATGCGCGGCGAGCACGTGGCGAACGAAGTTCGAGCCGATGAAGCCGGCGCCGCCGGTGACGAGGATCTTCAACGCCGCCTCCCGCCCGTCACCCTACCCGCGCGTGGGCTCCCAGACGTCGAGGCCCGCGAAGTCCCAGGGCAGGCGCCCTTCGTCGGAGGTGCCCGGGTCCGGCGAGAAGTGGGTGTCCACGAGATAGATGATGCGGCCGCGCGTGGTGGCGAGGTTGCGCACGCCGTGGGCCACGCCGGGCGGGATGCGCACGAGCCGCGTCGACCCGTCGCCGAGGATGAGACGCCGTACCGCGTTCTCGGTGGGCGAGCCCGCGCGGGCGTCCACGAGAACGAGCAGCATGCGGTCGTCGGGGGGGACGAACCACACGTCGGTCTGCCGACGGTGGAGATGGAAGGCCTTGATCACGCCGGGATCCATCTCGCTGTAGTTGATCTGCTTCACCTCGAAGCCGCGCAGAGCGGCGTGAGCGCCCGCAGTGAGCCGGCCCAGCTCGAGGAAGGAGCCGCCGTCGTCGACGAAGCGCTTGAGGTCGACGATCTCGACGCCGCCGATGGGGGCCTGCGTCGTGTAGTCCTGGAGCGCGAAGGCCCGCTTGGCGGCGTCGCCGAGATTCATCAGATGAGCCCCACCTCGCTGCGGTCGCCCAGCATGAAGGTGAACGCCTGCGGCTTGCCCTGCGTGCGGTATATGGAGGCGTTCTTGCCGATCAGGCTCGACTCGATGCGGCCGCCCACGTCCGCGATGCTCGAGCCCTCGAGGAGGATCGAGTGCTCCACCTCGCTGTTGCGCACCGACACCGATTCGCCCACCGACGTGAATGGACCGATGTAGGCCCCCTCGATCAAGGCGCCGTGGCCGATGATGGCCGGCCCCCGCACCGTGCTCCGCACCACGCGGGCGCCCGGCTCGATCACGACCTTGCCATGGATCTCGGAGTCGATGACGGTGCCCTCACTGCGCGGCTCGAGCCGGTCGAGGATGATGCGGTTGGCTTCCAGCATGTCCTCGAGCTTTCCGGTGTCCTTCCACCATCCGTCGATCACGTGCGGGCGCACGGTGTGGCCGGAGTCGATCAGCCACTGGATGGCGTCGGTGATCTCGAGCTCGCCGCGCGCCGACGGCGTGATGGCCTTCGCCGCACGCAGGATGCTGGCGTCGAACATGTAGACCCCGACCAGCGCGAGGTCGGACGGCGGCACCTTGGGCTTCTCGATGAGCCGCTTCACCTTGTCCCCCGACAGCTCCGCCACGCCGAACTGGGTGGGATCGGGCACGCGCGCGAGCAGGATCTGGCTGTTGGGCTTGGCGGTGCGGAAGCGCTCGACCAGCGGCGCGAGCGGCTCGAGGATCAGGTTGTCGCCGAGGTACATGCAGAAGGCGTCGTCGCCGAGGAAGGGCTCGGCGGTCAGCACCGCGTGGGCCAGCCCGAGGGGGGCTTCCTGCTGGATGTAGGTCACCTCGACCCCCCAGCGGTGGCCGTCCCCGACGGCGTCACGGATCTCCCGATGGGTATCGCCCACCACGATCCCGATCTGCCGGATGCCGGAGGCGGCCAGGGCCTCGATGCCGTAGAAAAGGATGGGCTTGTTGGCGACCGGGACGAGCTGCTTCGCGGAGGTGTAAGTGATGGGGCGAAGCCGGGTTCCGCGTCCTCCGGAGAGGATTAACCCTTTCATTTCTCAGCCGATTATAGCAGTCTTGCCCCTGCATCCGACCGGGAATAGGAGTAATCTAAAAGGTCAACGGGAGGGGCTACTCGCATGAAGACGTTGAAGGACATGCTGGCCGAGGCGCGGCAGGTCGTCCCCGAGCAAGCCCCGGCGGACCTCAAGCGCCGGCTGGACGCCGGGGAGCCCGTCGTGGTCGTCGACGTGCGCGATCCGGACGAATATCGCGACGGTCACATCGAGGACGCCGCCAACATCAGTCGCGGGTTCCTCGAGTTCAGGATCGGCACGGTGGCGCCCGAGCCCACCACCCCCCTCGTTCTGTATTGCCAGACCGGCCTCCGCTCGATGCTCGCGGCCCGTCAGCTCAAGGAGCTGGGCTACGAGAACGTGATCAATCTTCAGGGCGGCTTCCAGAAGTGGGCGCAGTCGGGCCTACCCGTCGCCAAGGACCGGCCGCTCACCACCGAGCAGATCCAGCGCTACAGCCGCCACTTCCTGCTCCCGCAGGTCGGCGAGAAGGGTCAGCGCAAGCTGCTGCGCTCCAAGGTGCTGCTCATCGGGGCGGGCGGGCTCGGCTCGCCGACGGCGCTCTACCTCGCCGCCGCCGGCGTGGGGACCATCGGGCTCATGGACGGCGACGTCGTGGACGTGTCGAACCTCCAGCGCCAGATCCTCCACTCCACCAAGGACGTGGGGCGCCCCAAGGTCGAGTCCGGCACCGAGGCGATCAATGCCCTCAATCCCGACGTGAACGTCATCTCGCTGCCCACCCGTATCGAGGTGGATAACGTGATGGACATCATCAAGGACTACGACCTGATCGTGGACGGGTCCGACAACTTCGACACGCGCTACCTCGTCAACGACGCGTGCTATCTCGCCGGCAAGACCAACGTGCACGGCTCCATTTTCCAGTTCGAGGGCATGGCGAGCGTGTTCGCTCCGAACCAGGGTCCGTGCTACCGGTGCCTCTACCCGACGCCCCCGCCCGCGGGGCTCGTCCCCTCCTGAAGCGAGGCCGGCGTCCTGGGCGTGCTCCCAGGCATCATCGGCGTGGTGCAGGCTACCGAGGCCATCAAGATGCTGCTGGGCATCGGCGAGCCGCTGATCGGGCGGCTCATGACGTACGACGCCCTCGGCATGCGCTTCCGCGAGGTGAAGCTGCGGCGGGACCCCAAGTGCCCGCTCTGCGGCGAGCACCCGACGATCAAGGATCTGAGCATCCACCGCGGGTCCGCGGCCGCCTGCGCAGCGGACGACCACGCGGGGGGGAACGGTCAGCCGGCCACGGCCGGCGTGCCCGCCGCCAGGGCCGGGGGCTAACCCCGGCCCGGCGGCACGGCGTCGCTACTTCTGCTTGGCGACGATGTGGTCTTTGATCTTGTCGTAGGTGGCCTGCGGCACGACCTTCTTCTGGACCAGCTCGTCCTTCCGCTTGTAGGGCCGGTTGTCGATGATCTTCTTCGAGTAGGCGTCCCCGATCCCGGGAATCGCCTTGAGCTCGTCCGCGGACGCCGAGTTGATGTCGACGGGCTCGTGCTTGCCCGTGTCCTTCTTGGCGGCATCTTTGGTGGCGGGCTTGGCAGCCTCGCCCTTGGCGGGCGGCGTCTGGGCAAAGGAATCCTGGAGACCGGCCATGCCGGCCATGAACAGGAGCGCGACGAGCAGGGCGACGATCCGTCTCATATGAGGCCCTCCTCCTTCGTAGGGTGTTGACGACCGGCGCCCGTTTCCGGCGCCCTTTCGGGGCATTAGACCACACGGCGGCGACGGGCCCGGCACTTTAATCTGGACGAGGCGCTATCGAGGGTGCTAATTTGCGGCCGTGCGCACGCTCGTTGCGGTTGCAACGGGTTCGGGCCGCATCGCGCTCCGGGTGCTCACCGGGGCGGTCCTCGGAGTCTTCTTCATCGCCTATGCCGCCATCGGGATGGCCCTGCTTCCCGTCGTCGGCGCCGCCTTTGCCCTCGTAGCGCTCGCCCGTAGGATCCTCGTCCTCGTCAGCCGCGCGTCGGACCGGACGCTGGGCGCTCGCATCGCGATCCGCTCCGCGCTCATGGGCTGGCTTTCGCTGGGTCGCTAGCGCCTGAGCACAGCAAGTCTGTGCTGCGGATTTTGCGCTTCGGGGCGTAGCGGGAAGCGGCCGTGACGGGGGGCGGAAGCGGGGCTAGACTTTCGGAACGGCGACCCGCTTCCGCGCCCAGAAGCCCAACCCAACGAGGCCGGTGCCGAGAAGGGTTAGTGTCGCCGGCGCGGGGACGGGGTCCAGCGACCGCTCCCCCGGCCGCTCACCCGCCCAGACGGATCCAGATGCACACTCGCCGTTCGCGCTGCAGTTGCCAACATGCACTGCCGCGTCGAGACCGACTGGGTTATCAAAGGCGCCGAAGATGTTCGCGACCGTGATGTTCGAACCAAGGAGAGTGATCGTCACGTCGTTCAAGTTGTCCGAAGGGTCGCCGTGGATCACCAGATCGAAGCAGTTGACACAGCCGCCCGCATTCACGTTGTCAAAATCTACCGTGGCGGTGCCCGAGTTACCGCCAACCGAGAAGCTGAAGTTGACCTGCGTGCCGTCGGGGACGTTGGCTTCGTTCACGTTTAAAATGAGTGCGGAGCCCAGAATCTTGAAATTGTCAGCGAGATCGATGGCGACCGTTACGCCGCCCGCGACATCGGTAAACGTCAGCGTTCCCCACACCGTGTTTGTCGTCGTGCAGGACTGGCCAGCAATCGTGCATTCGAGGGGTGAGGTGATGCTCTCCGCTTCGGCGGGCACCGCCCAGGCCGTGAGCCCGACAATCAGGCCAGCCCCCACCAATGCCCAACTCTTCATGACGACCCCCACCATGCCTATTCTTGCACGCTAACATTGCATGATTCGGGCCGCTTGAGAAAGACTCGCCCTGCCGCATAGATACTGGACGGGCTGTTTTGAACTACGGACAACCCGGCAACCGAGCTGACAGTGGGTTGAGACTGGAGCACATCTCCAGTAACCATAGAGCCTAAAATACGGCTTGAAGCGAGCTAGAAGTGCTCAAACAGACGCCCGGGTAGCCATCTTGGGGAGGAATTGGATCCCGGCGAAAATTCTGGCCGAAAATCTGTAAATGTGTCTGACATGTGAACCTTTTGTGCAGGTGTCCGCGAGGACCGGAACGTCCCCAGACTTGGTGGATTGAAGAGGGCCGCTGGATCGCGTTGCCGCATCGGCCGATGATAGAAAACCCCTCGGAAACCTTGCGGTTTGCTGGGGGGCTTTGACCCTCGACGGAGCTTAGAAGGCGCTCGCTCCGTCACCTAGCCGGGCGAGAGGAAGGATCAACTCCGTTGAAGCGAGATCGGGCGGAATCCTCCCACCATCCACACTTGACCGGACATCGCTTCCCCAGTCACCGTGAACTCACCTTCGCCGCTGCGCGTCCGCAGTTTACGTCCACGGTGACCAGCGTCCGCTCGATCCAGTCCGACTTCGCACAGCCGGATCCGAAAGTCAGCACGACGAGAACGAGGAACCCTGCGATTGTCCTCAACGGGTTGTTCATTGGACCTTCCATGGGCGACGGGAGACGAGTCGTCATTGCGGCGGGGCGGCCGGACGAGAAGAAGGGCCGTCTCGTCGAAACGAGATTTTGAAGGGGCGCGTGCTCCACATTTCGCCGGCCATCTCGCCCCCACTGACCATCAACTCACCTCCCCAAACCCCAGACCGGAGTTTGAAGCGGAAGATATCCGCAGCCACGGTGCGCCCCGATAATAGGTTCGCGGCAACGCCGGCGGCTACTCCTCAGCCGCCTGATTTGTCGGAGCTCCTTACGGTTCGAATCGGCGCTTGAGAGCCGGTGGTCACAAGTTTCTGACAAGCCAGGCTTCCGCAGGGTGGCACATGGATGACAATGGGCCTCTCAACGGCTCGAGCTTCTCGGGAAGCGTCACGTACGACACCAATGCGGCGATCGTCCTCACCGGCGCCAACTTTCGCGACTTCGCTCTGGCCACCGGCGCGCTCACCGTGACCATCGGCGGCGACACGGTGCACAATACCAACGGCAACGGCAACGTCCCGGACATCATCGAGGTCTCCAACTTTGGCCGGATCGTGTTCGAGAGCAACACCGTGGCGGAGAGCGGTCCGCTCGACGGATTCAATGCCTTCCCGCGCTTCGAATTCTCCGGCGATCCTGACCTCGCCGCGCTGGAACTGCCCTTTCCGTTTCCGACGGACTTCAGCGACCCCAGGCTCGCGGGCAACTCGGGCGGGGGGGGTCAGCTCCGGCCCCATCACGGAGTTTTCCGCCGTGAACACCCCGTCTGTCCCGGCACCCAGCGCGGCCGTCCTCTTCGCTACCGGGAGCCGCGCCGAACCACCGACCTCATCGGCCGCGCTCGCTCGGCCGCCGGCCGTACGCCGCTGCCCGAATGACCGATAGGTACTTGCATCGAATCCGGGCCGGGGGGGATCATTCCTTTCGATGGTGACGCAGTCTTACATTGCTCGGCCGCCTCTTCGCACCCGGCTGTCCGCTTGATGGCCATTGGTCCGTCATGACGCTCGATCTCGTCGCCAATTGTGCGCGACTCAGAGCGCAGGTATGGACGATCCGCACGAGGACCCAGCGACTGCGCGAACGTATGCTCGCATCTCGGGCGTCGATGCTCACGCGCTTCCAGAAGTGCGCTCCCCCCTGCGCGTTGCGATTCGTTTGAATGGTCGTATGGCACTCGCCGAATCCCCAGATCGCCTTTGCCCAACCTGCCTCGGTGGGGACACCCGGCCCGACGGGGAAGTCAGGGCGATGGAGGGGTGATCAAGGCGCTCTACCGATGCGAGTCGTGCGGGCACCCATTCCTGAGGGTCCAGCGGCCCCCGAATGAATGGCGCGCCTGGAGGGACTCGAACCCCCGACCCCCGGCTTAGAAGGCACGCTGGCAGGTAGCGCACTTCTCGTAACTCCGCGACTTACCAAGCACCAGTCCCGGCCGCATCCGGCCACGAACGCCCCTGAACGGCAGCGGATCACAGCGTATAGACACGTTTTCGTCACGTTCTACGGCGTCCCAGCCTTCAAGCTGGCC
>DASTYT010000022.1 GCA_035764725.1 Candidatus Methylomirabilota bacterium
GGGGACCCGCTCCTCAGACACGACGGCAACCCCCACGGTCTTCGGACCGGGTCCCCGCCGCGGCCCCCGACCCTACGCGCTTCGGTCGTTACTGTCTCCGCACCCCACGGCCAGACTCGTGAGGCTATTTGGCGACGTTGAAGCGGAAGTGGCAGATCTCGCCGTCGGCGACGACGTACTCCTTGCCCTCGAGGCGGAACTGACCGCGCTCGCGCACGGTCGCCATCGAGCCGTCGGCGGCGATCAGCTCGTCGTAGCCCACCACCTCCGCGCGGATGAAACCGCGGGCGATATCGGAGTGGATGGCGGCCGCCGCGTCCTGCGCTCGCGTGCCGCGCGGCACCGACCAGGCGCGCACCTCGTCCTCGCCCACCGTGAAGAAGGAGATGAGCCCGAGCAGGGCGTAGCAGTCGGTCAGCACCCGCCGGAGCGCGGGCTCCTTGAGGCCGAGGTCGGCGAGGAAGGCCGCCTGCTCCTCGCCGGCGAGCTGCGCCACCTCCGCCTCGATCACCGCGGACACCCAGCCGAAGCGCGTGCCCGGCCGGCCGTCCAGCGCGGCGAGCCCGAAGCTCTCCACGAGGGACGCGCCCCGCGCGACCTCCTTCTCGTCGAGGTTCAGGCAGTGGAGGATGGGCTTCTGCGAGAGGAACGTGAAGCCGCGAATGAGCCGGGCCTCGTCCTCGGCGAGCGGGACCGCGCGGAGCGGCGTCTCCGCCTCCAGCGCGGGCTTGAGCCGCTGCAGCACCGCCTGCTCCTTCTGCTCGAGCGGGTTCGGCTTCTTCTTGAGCGACGCCTCCAGGCGCTCCAGCCGCCGCTCCACCACCTCCAGATCCGCGAGGATCAGCTCGGTCTCCAGATCCGCGATGTCGCTTCGCGGCGCGGCCGCCGCGCCGCCCGCGTCGGGAAACGCGCGGACCACGTGGAGGAGCGCGTCCGCGTTCCGGAACTCCTTCGCGTCCAGTCCTTGCCGCTCGCCCTTGGTGATGCCCGCCAGATCCACCACCTCGAACGACGCCAGCGTCGTCTTCTTCGGCTTGAACAGCGTGGTGAGACGATCCACGCGCGGATCGGGCACGCGCGCGATGCCCACATGCAGCTCGCGGCTCGCCCCGAACGACGACGTCGGCACGCTCTGACCGGTGAGGAGATTGAAGAGCGAGGTCTTGCCGCTCTTGGGAAGCCCGATGAGCCCGATCTTCATGAGGACCCATGCTACCATGCCGCCCCGTGACGTCCCTCCGCTCCCTCGACGCCAGGGGCGCGCTCATCTCGCTGTTCCTCGCCGCGCTCTGGGGCGGCAACCCGATCGCCGTGAAGGTCGCGCTCGCGGACGCACCACCACTGCGCTTGGCGTGGATGCGGTTCCTCATCGGCGGCCTCGTGATCCTCGGATGGGCGTTCTGGACGAAGCGTGCCGGCGTCCTCCGCTTCCGACCCGCGGAGTGGCGCACGATGTGGTCCTTGGGGCTCCTCTTCTGCGTGCAGATCGGCCTCATGAACTACGGGATCGCGATGACCTCGGCCGCTCACAGCACCGTGCTCCTCAACACCTACGCGGTGCACAGCGTGCTGCTCGCCCACTTCTTCCTCCCGGGCGATCGCCTCACCCTCGGCAAGCTCGGCGGAGTGCTCGTCGCCTACGCGGGCATCGTGCTGCTGTTCGGCCGCGACTTCTCGCTCGAGGGCGGCACCCTCCTGGGGGACCTCGTGGTGTCGGCGAGCGCGCTGCTGCTCGGCGAGCGCATTGTCTACATGGCGCGGGCCGTCCAGAAGCTCGACCCCGTGAAGCTCCTCATCGGCCAGTCCGCCATCGGCACCGCGTGCTTCCTCGTCGCGAGCTTCGTGTGGGAGAGCGGGGTCCCCACCCTCTACACCACCAGCCTCGCGACCTCGCTCTTCTACCAGGGCGCGGTGGTGGCCGGCTTCAACTTCCTCGTGAACACCTGGATGCTCCAGCGCTACCGGCCGAGCGTGCTCGCGGCCCCCGCGCTCACCACGCCGATCTTCGGGCTTCTCATCGCCCGTGTGATCACCGGCGATCCCCTCACGCCGACGTTGCTTCTGTCGGGGCTCCTGGTGGCGCTCGGCATCGGCATCACCACGTGGACGACCCGGAGCACGCCTTGACCGCCCGCGCAGCCGCGCGGTAGCCTCGGACCATGCCGAGTCAGCCGTCGAAGCGCCTGGACGCAGTACCCAACCCGCATCCCGACCGCGACTACGAGATCGCGCTGGAGATCCCGGAGTTCACCTGTCTCTGTCCCATGACGGGACAGCCCGACTTCGCCACGTTCCGCATCCGCTACGTGCCCGATCAGGCGATCGTCGAGCTCAAGTCCATCAAGCTCTACATGTGGGCGTACCGGAACGAGGGCGCGTTCCACGAGGACGTGACCAACCGGGTCCTCGACGACTTCGTGGCGACGGCGCGGCCGCGCTGGATCGAGGTGGTGGGCGACTGGAACGTGCGGGGCGGCATCAAGACCGTGGTGCGCGTGGCCCACGGCAAGCGGCCGGAGATTTAGCGGCCGCCCCCCGAGATCACGACGCCAGCGAGAGCAGCACGACGCCGGCCAGCATCACGAGCGCGCCCGGGGCGATGTCCCGGACCTTCTGGCGCTCGCCGAAGACGACGACCCCGATCCCCATGGCGAAGAGGATCTCCACCTGCTTCACCGCCTCCACGTACGAGGACAGCGTCATGAGGTAGGCGGTGCCCTGAGTCACCGTGGTGAGCGCGGCGAAGAGGCCGAAGCTCACGAAGGCCTTCCAGTAGCGCGGCACCTCGGCGAAGTGCCGACGCGAAGTGACCAGGACGATCGGCGTCACGAGCAGGCTCGCCGCGAGGTAGCCCCCCAGCGTGCCCATGAAAGGGTCCGAGCACTGCATGGCCCACTTGATCGTCACCACCGACGGCGCGAAGAACAGGGCGGCGAGCAGCGTGTACCGGAGGCCGCGGTCGGTGAAGAGCACCGCCAGCGGCGCCCACCACGCGATGTGGGCCCGGTTCACGTTGAGCAGATACACGCCGGACATGCTGATCAAAATCCCCGCGATGCCCAGCGCGCTCGGCACCTCGCGGAGCGTGAGATACCCGAGGACCACCAGCACGAGAAGGCTCACCTTCCACAGCGCGGTCACCATCGAGATCTGCCCGAGCTTGAGCGCCTTGGACAAGGCCATGGTGGAAATGATCTGACAGACGGCGAAGGCGAGGCAGGCGGTCACGAAGCCCGGCTTGATCGGCGGCACGCCGCGCCACCAGACGAACGCGGCGGCGAACGGGAGGAGGAAGGTGAAGCGGCCCCAGACGTTGATGTACTCGTCGAGGCTGTGGCCCAGGCGCTTCATCACCGTGTTGCGCAGCACCTGACAGAGTGCGGCGACGAGCGCCAGGGCGAACCACATGCGCGCGAGTCTACACGAGGACTCCCGGAAACCCCGACGTCTTGACGGTGAAGCCGGGGAAGAGCGGTGCGGTCGGACCGACGCCCAGGTGGCGCAGAGCGACCTCGGCGAAGAGCGCGCGGAAATCGGTGGTCACGGCGAGGTCGCGGCCCTCGAAGAGCTGGTCCCGCCGCAGCCCGGGCCACCGCCCGTACACCGCGCCGCCCCGCACGGGACCGCCAAGCACCAGCATCGCCGTCGCGTGGCCGTGGTCGGTCCCACGGTTGCCGTTTTCGCGAACGGTCCGGCCGAACTCCGACATCGTGAGCACGACGACGTCGTCCATCCGGTCGCCCAGGTCCCGCTCGAGGGCGGCCAGGCCCTGAGCGAAGTCGCCGAGGCGGTTGGCGAGCTGGCCACGCTCGTTGCCTTGGCCGGCATGGGTGTCCCAGCCGCCCACGTCGGCGAACGCGACTTCCACCCCGACGTCGGCCCGGATGAGCTGGGCGATCTGCTTCAGGCTGTCACCGAAGCGGCCGCGCGGATACTGGGCGCCGTTGGCGGGCGCCAGGCGCTGGGGCGCGGCGGCCTTCAGCATCTTGACCGCTTCGAAGGTCTCCTTCCCCGTGCCGTAGAGGAGATCGCGCACCCCCTGCTCGTACATGGATTCGAAGCCGCGCCGCGCGTCCACCGCGCCGGTCATCGAGGCGCCCCCCACGTCGAACTCGGCGATGCTCCCCATCGCGACCGCCCCCGCCCCGCGCAGCACGCGGGGGAGCTGCGGCCCCATGGCCACGGCGCGAAACGGACAGCTGCTCGCGCGCGGCGTGGCCTGGAGCCCGCGGGCGAGCCAGCCGTCGGCGGTGCTCTTCACCCCCGGCGTTCCCGACTCCATGTAGTCCTGCGCATCGAAGTGCGAGCGCGTGATGTCGGGCGAGCCGCACGCGTGGACGATGGCGAGGCGCCGCGCGTCCCAGAGCGGCTTGAGCGGCGACAACGCGGGATGGAGGCCGAAGAAGCCGTCGAGGTCCACGGTGGTCTCGGGCTGCCCGCTCGCCGGACGCGCAATCGCGATGGCCCCCCGCGCGCCGTAGTAGTCCGGATCGCCGTGGGGCACGACCATGCTGAGCCCGTCCACCGCGCCGCGCTGGAACACGGCGATGAGCGTCTTGCGCCGCGCCGCCGTTCCCTGGGCCGCCGCGGCGCGGAGAAGGAAGCGCGGCATGCCGTCGAGACCGATGCCGAGCGCGCTGAGCGCGCCGCCCTTTATGAACGCCCGGCGGGTGCAGGGATCCACGCTATCGCCTCTGGAACTCGGGTGAGCCGAGCACGAGCGCGGCCAGCTTCTCGACGTCGGTATTGCGGGGGCCCCGATCGTCCGCGGTGGCCCGCACGATCTCGGGGCTGTCGAGCTGCGAGACGAGCACCCGGCGCGTCGAGGCCGAGATCTCCCCCTGCAGCACGACGCTCACGATGCGGTCCAGCAGCGCCGCGGGCTGTCGCCGATCGACGCCCTGCAGGAAGCGGCCCACGTCGGTGCGGACGCCGGGAAGCCGGTTCTCGGCCAGGGCGAGGGCGTAGTTCATCCGGCCCAGCAGCGCGCCGGCATTGACCCACGCCTCGGCGACATCGGGGTAGCCCGTGGGCGGTTGGGCCTCGTAGAGCGGCGCGCTCAGTCGCGCCACCTGCCGCGCCAGGGTGAGGCCGCCACCCACCACGCGAGCGGGGGCGCCGGGCGCCGGCGGCGGCTCGAGCCGGCCGTCGAGCGCGCGCACGGCGCTCGTCACGACCTCGAGTGGCGTCTTCGTCTTCGCATGGTAAGTATCCGCCGATATGAACTCCGGCGAGGTGAAGATCGCCACGAGGACGGCCCGGATGTCCCCGTCGGTCTTCCTGAAGACACCGGCGACGCGGTCGACCAGCGCCTTCGGGGGATCGTCGCGCACGAAGCGGCGGACGAGCTTGGTGGCGATGAAGCGCGCGGTCGAGGGATGGCGCGCCAGCAGATCGATGACCGCCAGGCCGTCCTCCTTCCCGCCGCCCGCCGGGATCGTGGTGCCCAGGACGCGCTTGGCGTTACGGTCATGCGCGAGGGGGCGGAAGAGGTAGCCCCCGCCCTGCTGCGGCCGCTCGATCGTCCATCCCGTGAAGCAGCGAGCCACCTCGACGACGTCCTGCTGCGAGTACCCGCCGTCGACGCCCAGGGTGTGGAGCTCCAGGAGCTCGCGCGCGTAGTTCTCGTTGAGCCCGCGCCGTCCCCGGCCCGGCACCACGAGATCGTCGCGGGTGCTGAGCCAGTTGTCGAGGTAGTAGAGCATCGCCGGGTGATGCGCGGTGGCGACCACCAGATCGCGGAAGCGGCCCAGCGCGTGGGGACGGATGGCCTCGCGCTCGTACGCGGCGGTCATCCACCGGACGGGGCCCTTGAGCGCGTAGACGTTGAAGTGATTGAACCAGAAATCGACCATGACTTCCTGAAGCTGCCGCTCGGAGAGAACAGCCCGTGCCATCTTCGCGCTCTGGAGCTGCGCATTGATGACGGCGGGGCGACGTTCGGGCGGGAAGACCTCGCGAATCTCCTGGGGCGTCATCTGGCCCGACTGGAAGCGCTGCACGTCCTGCTGCCGCGGCGGCGGATAGTCCCGGTAGAGATCCGCCGCGCTCATCGCGAGCACCGGGTAATCCCCCAGCGCCGCCTCGAGCGCCGTGTCCGGGATGCGCTCCGGCTCGAGCTGGCGCTCGATCCACCGCTCGACGCCCATCTGCCGGACGCGCTCGAGATCGCCGGGCCGCGGGCCATAGCCGAGGCGATTGAGGACGTGGAGGATCCGCTGGTCTTCCCGAAGCGTCGAGGCCGCCAGCGTCACCCGATAGCGCGGGGGCGGCTCCACGATCCGCGCGCGAGGCGCCGGAGGGGCGTGGCCCCCGGCGCCGGCGGGAGGGCGGGACGAGCAGCCGGAGAGGAGCGCCAGGGCCAGGAGCCCGGGGGCCAGGACGGCGTACGCGCGGCGCGGCTCGAGGGGTCGCATGGTCGGCGTCTTCTCCGTCTGACGCCTCCCCGTATCTTAGTGTTTACACCTCGAGGCTGTCACTCACAGATAGCCGTAGGACGACCAGCCGCCGTCCACCGTCAGGATCTGCCCGGTGATGAAGGACGCGCCCGGGCCGGCCAGGAAAATCGCCGCCTCCGCGATGTCCTCCACCGTGCCCAGCCGCCCCATCGGGGTGCGTCGCGCCAGCTCGCCGAAGTCGATCTGGCCCCGAGCCGCGACGCCGCGCGTGAACTCGGTCTCGACATAGCCCGGGGACACGGCATTGACGCGTACCCCCCGCCCGGCCCACTCGATCGCCAGCACCTTGGTCATCATGTCCACCGCGGCCTTGGACACGCAGTAGGCGAGCCGCTTCGGCGCCGCGACGCTGCCGAACATGCTGCTCACGTTGACGATGGCGCCGCTGCCGCGGGCCAGCATGCCGCGCCCCACTTCCTGGCTCAGGATGAAGTAGGCGGTCAGGTTGAGCTCGAGCGTCTGCCGGTAGTCCGCCTCGGCCAGTGACTCCGACGGCGCCACCCGCGGCTGCCCGGCATTGTTCACGAGCACGTCGGGGGCGGCCCCGAAGCGCTCGGCGCTCTCGCGCGCGAGCCGCCGCACCTCGTCGGCGCGCGTGAGATCGGCCGCGATGGGATGCGCGGCGGGCCCGAGCGCGCGAGCCTCGCGCGCGCAGTCCTCGGCGCTGCGCGAGTTCACGATCACGCGGGCGCCCTCGCGCACGAACGCGCGGGCGATCTCGAGCCCGATCCCCTTGGTCGAGCCGGTGACGATGGCGGTCTTGCCGTCGAGCCGGCCCGCCATTCAGCGCTTCGCGCTCTTGAGGAACTCCAGCAGCGCGCCGTTGACGCGCGGCGCCTCCTCGATGAAGAAGCCATGGCCGCCGGGAAGCAGGCGCAGGCGCGCATTCGGGATCAGCTCGGCCAGCTCGCGCGAGAAGAGCGGGGGCGTGAGGATGTCGTCCTTGCCCACGAGCACCTGCGTCGGCGCCTTGATGCGCTTGATCTCCTTGATGCGCGTCCCGTTCCAGGCGATGAGCCCCTCGCCCTGGCGTATCAGGCCCTCGGGCCGCGTGGGGTGCGGATAGGCGAGGGCCCGCTTGAGGGCCTCCGCCATCGCCGCCTCGTCGGCGAGGAACGCGGGCGAGTAGATCCACGGGAACAGCACATACCGGAAGCGGTCCTCGATGGAGAGGTGCGGGGCCAGGGCCATCCACGAGCGAATGGTCTGGATGAAGCGGCCGTCGCCCCGCGCCCAGCTGCAGCAGATGGACAGGCTCCGCACCTTCTTCGGGTTCCGGATCGCGAGCTCCATGGCGATGGTGCCGCCCATGGACGCGCCGACCACGTGAGCCCGCGCCATGCCGAGGTGATCGAGCAGCGCCGCCGCATCATCGGCGAGCAGCGCGGTCGGGTACGACGGAAGATCGGGGACCTCCGACTCCCCCACGCCGCGGTTGTCGAGCGTGATCACCTGATAGCGCGCGGAGAGATCCTTCACCTGCAGGAGCCAACCCACCGCGGCGCCACCCAGGCCGCTGATCAGCAGCACGGGGTCCCCCTGCCCGGAGACCTCATAGTGGAGGCGAGCACCGTTGAGCGTGGCATGGGGCATGGCGAATGTCTCCGTGGCGCGCCGTCAGGGAATGACGGCGACCTTGATCGACTCGGGCGCGCGATGGGCCTGGAAGGCCTTCGGCGCGGCGTCGAGGGGGAAGCGATGCGTGAGCAGGCGCTCCGTGCGAACCTTGCCGTCCGCGAGCAGCCGGATCGCCTCGGGAAACTCGGCCTGATAGATCATCGAGCCGAAGAGGCTCAGCTCCCGGCGCACGACCCAGAAAAACTCGACCGATGAGGGCCCATGCGGCAGGCCGGTGAGGACCACGCGCCCGCCGGGCCGCGCGAGCTCGATGGCCCGGGCCACCGCCTCGGGCGTGCCCGCGGTCTCGATGACGATGTCGACGCCCTCGCGACCGGACAGCGCGCGGGCCGCGGCCAGCGGCGCGGTATCTTGCGCGGGGGCGCTCGCGGCGGCCACGGCATCGGCGCCCAGCGCGCGGGCGACGTCGAGCCTCGCCTCGGTGCGGCCCACCGCGAGCACGGAGAGCCCGCGGGCCTTCAGCACCTGCACCGCGAGCAGCCCGAGCGTGCCCACACCCAGCACCGCCGCCGTCTCTCCGGCCCGCGGCGCGGCGCGCCCGGTCGCGCGCGTCACCACGGCCAGCGGCTCCGCCAGCAGGAGCTGATCGTCGGACAGGTCGCGCGGCGCCGGCCAGCACACCCGGGCAGGCAGGCGCGCCTGCTCGGCAAGGCCGCCGTCCACGTCGATGCCCACCGCCGTTCGTGAGAGACAGAGATTGCGATTGCCCTCCCGGCAGAGGGCGCACACGCCGCAGGAATAGTTCGGCTCGACGGCGACCTTCTCCCCGACCCGCACGTTGTCCACACCGGCCCCCACCGCGAGGACATGGCCGATGAACTCGTGGCCCATCACCAGCGGGTAGGCGACGCGCCGCTCGCCCGTCCAGATCCGGTAGTCGGTGCCGCAGAGGCCGACCGCGACCACCCGCACCACGACCTCGCCGGAGCCGGGGACGAGATCCCGCACCGCCTGCACGCGGAGATCACGAGGTCCGTGGAGGACGGCGGCGCGCATGGCGCGTATCGTAGCAGAAGACTTCGTGTTACATTGGCGACGGATGCGATCGCATTCGCGCGCATGACGACGTCCGCGTCCTCGCCCTTCGTGAGGGACCAGCAGCCGGCGCCGGTGCCGATCTGGCGGGAGGCCCTGGTGGGCCTCGACTGGCTCTCGCTCCGCACCTCCCCCGTCTTCTACGGCTGCGGCGTGCCGCGCGGCGACGGCGCCGCGGTGGTGCTGATCCCGGGCTTCCTCGCCAGCGACTGGTACCTCTTCGAGATCGCGGGATGGCTGACCCGCATCGGCTACCGCGCCGAGCTCTCCCGGGTCGGCCGCAATGCGGAATGCCTCGACGTGATCGCCGACCGCCTGTTCGGCACCATCGAGGCGGCGCGCACCGCCACCGGTCGGCCGGTGCACCTCGTCGGCCACAGCCTCGGGGGCATGCTCGCGCGCTCGGCCGCCACGCGCCGGCCCGACCTCGTCGCCTCGGTCACCACGCTGGGCTCGCCCTTCCGCGGCGTCCGGGGCCATCCGCTCGTGCTCTTCGCGTCGGACCGGGTACGCGACCGCGTGCAGCGCGGGCGCTGGGATCGGCCCCAGTGCTACACCGGCTTCTGTGGCTGCCCGGCGGTGGGAGGGCTTCTCACGTCGTTCCCGGACACGGTGCCGCAGATCGCGGTGTACAGCCGCTCCGACGGCATCGTGGACTGGCGCTCCTGCATCAACGGCGACCCGGCCACCGACTTCGAGGTGGCGGGCACCCACATCGGGCTCGTGGTGAATCCCGCCGTGTACCGCATCCTGGCCGCGCATCTGGCCGCGCACCCCGCGGCTCTGGGCCAGGACGTCTCCGCGTCCGGGTCGCGCAGCTAGGGTCGGCGCGGTGTCCGCGCGCGAGCTCAATCGTCGTCTCACTTCCGTCGACGCCACGTTCCTCTATACCGAGAAGCCCACGCTGCCCATGCACGTGGGTGGCTGCATGGTCTACGAGGGGCGCCTCACGCTCGACACGCTGATCGCGTCGCTCGAGGCGCGTCTCCATCTCCTCCCGCGCTACCGGCAGAAGGTCGTCTTCCCGCCGTTCGGCATCGCGCATCCCACCTGGGAGGACGACTCGGCCTTCCACATTCGCCACCACGCCGCCGAGATCACGCTCCCCGCGCCGGGCGACGACCATGCGCTGTCGGAGGCGGGCGGCCGCGCCTTCGCCGGCATGCTCGACCGGGATCATCCCCTCTGGAAGCTCATCGTCGTGAACGGCCGGGCCGACGGGAACACCGCGGTGATCTGGAAGGTGCATCACGCCATGATCGACGGCGTGTCCGGCGTGGACCTCACGATGGTGCTGCACGATCTCAAGCCGGACGCCGCGCCGCCCGAGCCCCCCTCGGCGGCGTGGCAACCCCAGCCGGTGCCCGACCCTCTCACGCTCCTGCAGGATTCGGTGCGCGACCGCCTCACCGAGATGGCGCGCGTCGCCACCGACGAGGCCTTCCGGCTGCTCCGCCCCACGGATGTCGACGCGCGGGTGCGCCAGCTCGCCAGCGCGCTCACGTCGTCCGCGCCGAACGTGCTGCGGCCCGCGCCCAAGGTGCCCTTCAACGGGTCGATCGGCGGGGAGCGCCGCTTTGGCTGGGCCGAGTTCTCGTTCGGCGAGTTCCGCCGCGTGAAGTCGGTGCTGGGCGGCACCGTGAACGACGTGGTGCTGGCGGTGATCGCGGGCGGGCTCGGGCGTTACCTCCGGGCGCTGGGCCTGCCGACCGAAGGCGTTGAGCTCCGGGCCATGTGCCCGGTGAGCATGCGGCGCCCCGATCAGCGCGGCGCGCTCGGGAACCTGGTCTCGATGATCTTCGCTCCGCTGCACGTGGGCATTCTGGACCCGGTCGCGCGGCTCGCCGCCGAGCGCGAGTCGATGGAGCGGTTGAAGAACCAGGACCAGGCGGGCGGCCTCTACGAGATGACCAACCTGCTCCAGCAAGTGCCGCCCGCCCTGGCCGCGATCGCCGGACAGCTCACGGTGCCCAACACCCTGCTCAACACCGTCTCGACCAATGTGCCCGGGCCGCAGATTCCCCTCTTCCTCGCGGGCCGGCGTCTCATCGGCTGGTATCCCCTGCTCCCCCTGGCGGGCGACGTGGGGCTCTGTAACGCGATCCTCACCTACGACCAGCGGCTCACCATCGGGGTGACCACGGATCCGAAGCTGGTGCCCGACGTCTGGCTCTACGTCGAATGCCTCAAGGCATCCTTCGCCGAGCTCGTTGACACCGCCGGACGACGAGAAGGGGCCAGTGGCGAGGCACCGCCCGAGAGCCGCGCGGCAGCGACGCCAGTGACCCCTTCCCTCGGTCGGGCCTAGCGGGTGTAGATCTCCCGCATCCGGTTGACGTAGGTATTGCCCGCGCCCTCGATCTCCTTCACGGTGCGCTCTGCCGACGCCTGGAACCGCTCGGCGTTGCGGGCGATGATCTGGGCGTTCGTCTCCACGAGCTTGGTGGCGCGCTGAGTGCCGTCGGCCACCGCCTGCAGGCCCTTGCGGTACCACGCCATCGGGTCGCGGCGCGCCTCCTCGATCATGTCGGCGGGCGGCGCGGCGGGGAGGCTGAGCTCGCGGGCGGCTTCGATGGCCGCGGCCTGGAGCTCGACGTAGGTCTTGATGCCCTCGCGGGCCGTCGAGGAGCCCAGCTCCACGAGCTCGCCGATCACGCGCTCGTTGGCCTGGGCGTAGGCGGACACGGCGTCCAGGATCTTCTCTCTGAGGGTGCTGGTCTGCATGATGCGTCTCCTTCTCTTCTCCGGCCTCGCCGGCTGTTATGGTGTGGACCCGGTCGGTCCCTCGCGACACGGCGAAGATAACACACTGCGTTATGACGTCAAGCGAAATTTAACGCATGGCGTAAATCTCCCTTATATTGTTGATAACGTGAGTCAAACCACCACGACTTCCGCCGTCTTTCGGCCCCGCAGGCAGCGACGCCTGGCCCTCATCGTCCTGCTCGTCGCGGTCGCCTTGGCCATCGCCGCGTTCCCGCTGCGGGGCGCCTGGTGGGGGGGCTGGATCCTCGCGATCGCGGAGGCGGGGATCGTGGGTGGCCTGGCCGACTGGTTCGCCGTGACGGCGATCTTCCGGCGTCCGCTCGGCCTCCCCATTCCCCACACCGCGCTGATCCCGGCGAACTGGGAGCTGATGGCGGCGCGAGTCGGCAGCATGGTCGGCGATCGCGTCCTCACCAAGGAGTACGTGACCCACGAGGTGGCCCGCTTCGATCTCGCGGAGCTGCTCGCCCGCGCGGCGGAACGCGTGAAGCCGGCCGACCTCGAGGCGGGTCTCCACCGGGTGGCCCGCTGGCTCGCCGAGCAGCTCTCCCCCGCCGCCACCGCGGACGTCGTCGCGTGGACTCGTCGGCTGCTGCTCGGCCAGCCCGTTGCGCCCCTCCTCGCGCGCGCCATCGAGATCGCGCGCCGTCAGGGCTGGGATCAGCGCGCGATCGAGGCCCTCGCCACGGCGCTCGCGGACGCGCTGGACCGGCCCGACGTCCGCACCGCCGTGGCCGACCTGGTCGACGAGGTGCTCCTGAGCTACCGGGAGAAGATGGGCACCTACCCACGTCTCCTCCTGGGGCTCGCGGACGCGTTCGGTCTCATCGACCGCAACCGGCTCGTGGGGGCGCTCCACGGGGCGGTGCGGAAAATTGCCGCCGATCCCGACGACCCGCTGCGACGCCAGCTCGCGGACCTGATCGCCGGCTTGCCGGCGCGGCTGCGCACCGATCCAGGCCTGGCCGCCAGGGTCGAGGCGGCAAAGACCGAGCTCATCGCGAGCGCCGAAGTGAGCCGTCTGATCGAGGACGCGGCAGAGGCCCTGCGTCGGGCGCTGGTGGCCGATCTGTCCAGCGAGCGCTCGGAGGCGGTCGCGTGGATCGGCGCGCGCCTCGAGGAGCTGCGGCGGGAGCTCGCCACCGACGCCGAGCTGCGCCAGAGCCTCGATCGCTGGATCAAGACCCGCGCCATCGAGGTGATCGAGCGCTACCACGATCGCATCGCCGCCTTCATCGAGCGGGGCGTTCACGCCCTGGGCCCCGAGGGCGCGGTGCGGCTCATCGAGGAGCATGCCGGGGATGATCTTCAGTACATCCGAGTGAACGGCACCGTGGTCGGTGGCCTGGCCGGCGGCGCGCTCTACGCGATCCACCTGCTCCTCCACCTGCTGTGAGTGGCGCGTGGGCTAGAATGGGGGCCGAGGGGATTCCATGAGACTCGCCGTCCTGGGATTGCTCGTGCTACTCGCGGCGCCGGCCGGCGCGCAGGAGGCGCCGTTCGAGCTCAACGGGCTCGTCCTCGGCTCGGACCAGGCCTCGGTCGAAGCGTCGTCACGGTTCGCGTGCGCGGATCCGCAAAGCCCGGCGGCGGACAAGCTCTGCCGGCTCCGGCCCGGCCAGAGCGAGACTGTGGCGGGGGCGCCGGTCAAGCGCCTCTTCCTCTACTTCTACTCCGGCAAGCTCGAGATGATCTCGGTCACGCTCGATGCGAAGTACTTCGTGGACGTGGTCACCGCCCTGACCAAGGAGTACGGCAAGGCGGCGGTCGAGACCGAGACCATGCAGAATCTCAGCGGCGCCGCGTACGAGAACCGGATCTACACGTGGCGCCGAGGGAATGCCACCCTCGAGGTCCAGACCTACGGCCGCGACCTTGAGAACTCGTCGATGATCTACCGCACCGACTTCTCGCTGCAGGAATACACGCGGCGGAGCGGGGCCAAAGCGCCAGGTAAGACCAAGAGCCAGTAGCCCCGGCCGAGGCCGCCAGGCTCAGCTCGACGCCCAGACGTCGATCAGGTAACGGTTGGCGCGGATCAGGCCGTCGATCCACGCCTCCGCCTGCGCATCGCTTCCGCCCCTCTTGGCGCGGTGGACCGCCACAAACGCGCGCCGGACATCCGGCGCCATGCGGGCGGCGTCGCCGCAGACGTAGACTACCGCTCCCCGCTCGAGCAGCCCCCACACCGCGTCCTGCCGCGTGAGGACCTCGTCCTGGACGTAGACGCGGGGTCGCTCCGGCACGCGTGAAAAACACGGATGGAGCGTCACCACCCCGCGCTCGGCGAAGTCGCGCAGCTCGCCCTCGTAGATGAAGTCCTGCTCGGGATGGCGGCAGCCGGAGAAGAGCAGCGCGGGGCCGACGGCGCGCCCCTGCGCGGCGAGGGCCGCTCGCTCCTGGAGGAACCCGCGGAAGGGCGCCAGACCCGTGCCGGGCCCGACCATGATGATGGGCGTGGCCGGATCCTCCGGCAGACGGAACGCCGAGCGGGTGTCCTTGACGAACGCCTGCACCACGCTGCCCCCGCCGTGGCGCAGGAGATGGTTCGAGCACACGCCCTCGAAGCGACCCCGTCCCGAGCGCGCCTCGCCCGCGACCACGGCCACCGTGATGCTGCACCGGCGCGCGTCCTGCAGGGGTGACGACGAGATCGAGTAGTAGCGCGGCCGGAGCGGCGGGAGCAGCTCCAGATAGACGTTGAACGGGAGCTGACAGGCCGGGTACTCCTCGAGCAGGTCGAGCACCGACTTGCGCCGGGCCGCCACCTCGTCCCGGTACCGGGCGTCGTCTGCGGCCAGCGTGGCGAGGCGGGGCCGCGTCCACGGGCATTCCGTGTGCTCGACCATGGTCTCGATGTGCCGGCGCGACGCGACGTCCTGGAGCTCCACGAACTCGCCGAGCAGCCGGGCGAGGGCGATGGGCGCGCCGACGGGCAAGAACCCCGCGCGGCCCCCGTCGCGCCGGAGCAGGAGGTGGCTCCCGCGGTCGAGACCGAAGCGGGCGGCCACCCGCGCCACCAGCGCGTCCGGGTTGCGCGGCGCCACGCCCAGGTGATCCCCGGCCCGGTACACGACCCCCGCGGGCAGCTCGATCTCGAGGTGCCGGGTCGAGCGCTCCGAGGCGAAGGGGCCGGTCTTGGTGTGCAGCTCGCGATTCACGGCGACGCGCATGGGCCGGGCGCCGTGGCCGTCCTCACGCGCGCCGGCGTCCGGGCCCGCCACCACCTCGACGGCGAGATGGGACACGTCCGCGGTGGATGCCGGCGCCAGCTCGACCCCGAGGGCGGCGGCGACATTGCCCCACGTCGACTGCTCCCACGTCGCGAGCTGCGCATCGAAATCGTCGCGCGCGTCCCCCTCGCCGCGCGGCGCGATGCGCTGGGCGCCAAGGGCCTCCAGCCGGGCGTCGATGAGCCGCGGCACCGCCTGGAACGTCGCCGCCCAGTCGCGATTGCCGCAGCCGAATACCGCGTAGCGCACGCCCGCGAGCGCCCCCGGGGGGAGGCGACCGTCGCGCAGCCAGTCGCAGAAGCGGCCGGCATTGTCGGGCGGCGTCCCGTTGTACGAGGCGCTGGTGATCAGCACCGCGCCCGCGCTGGGCAGCCGGCCCGTGTACTCGTCGAGCATGCCCACCGTCACCGTGAAGCCGTGATCCGTGCCGGCCTCGGCGAGGCGCCGCGCCACCTCCTCGGCGGTGCCGAGGTTCGAGCCGTAGAGCACGAGCAGCGGGGTGCCGTGACCCGGCCGCGGCGCGCGCGCGGGCGCCGTCGCGCCCGCCGGCGCCGCCGCGTGTGGGGAGGTCGCCACCGCGGCCGCCGCGCGGTCCCCCGTCGCCCGGTCGCGCGCGGTGCGGCGCCGGACCTTGATGCGGAAGCCGTCGGGCTTGACGGTGAGCGTCTCCTTGAGGGCGAGCCGGTAGCGCGTGTGGTCGATGAGCTTGAAGCGGTGCAGGACCATGCCGAGGACCAGCGCGGCTTCCTGCAGGGCGAACTGGCGTCCGATGCACGCGCGCTGCCCGTTCCCGAAGGGCTTGTAGGCGTTGGCGGGACGGCCGCGCTCGGCTTCGCGGCTGAAATGATCCGGGTTGAACACATCCGCCTGGTCGCCCCAGACCTTGCGGTCGCGGTGGAGCATCGGGCTCAGCACCACGATTTGGTAGTTCTTGCGCATCCGGTACTGGCCGCCGATCAGCTCGTCCTTGTACGGCGACAGTGCGAACACCGGCGCGGTGGGCCAGAGGCGGAGGGCCTCTTTCAGCACCTGCTCGATGTAGGTGAGCTGGTTCACCTGCTGATACGTAGGCAGCGTCGCCGGATCGGGACCGAGCACGCGGTCCACCTCGGCGTAGGCCCGCGCGAGCACCTCGGGGTTGTTGAGGAGATAGTAGATGGCGAACGACAGGAGCCCACTCGTGGTCTCGTGTCCCGCGATGAGGAACGTGATGACCTGGTAGCGAATGTTGAGATCGTCCAGCCGCTCGCCCGACTTCCGGTCTACCCCCGAGAGCATATGGCTCAGGAGGTCGGGCTTGTCGTGCACGTCGTCTCCGCTCTCCCGGCGCTCGCGCACGATGCGGTCCACCATCTCGTTCATGTAGCGGATGTCCGCGCGCAGCTTCCGCTCGCGGTCCTTCTTGATCACGCTCTCCAGGGGCAGCCCGCGCGTCTCCATGGACGCGCCGAGGGCGCCGATCATCGCCCCCACGAAGGGGTGCGGCGACTCCCGGTAGAACGAGTTGAAGCGGTAGCCGAAGCCGCAGAGTCCGATGGTGTCCAGCGTGAGCGACGTCATGTCGTGCGTGACATCGATCTCGTCGTCGGCGTTGAGGCGGTCCCACTTGAGGACGAGCTGCTCGGCGATGTCGAGCATCATCGGGTGATAACCCTGCATCGCGCGCTGGGCGAAGCTCGGCAGGAGGATGTTGTGGGCCTTGGCCCAGTTGGGCTCCTGGGTGTAGGCGGTGAAAAGCCCGTCGCCCGCGAAGGAGCGGAGGCGGCGGAGGGCGCCCCGTACGCTCTTGTCGAAGCGGGCCTCGTCGCAGAGCTCGTCGACCAGCTCGAAGCCGGACACGATCACCACCGGCTTGCCCAGCATGTCGAGCCAGTAGATGGATCCGTACTCGCGGGCGAGCTTCATCATGTCCTGCACCGGCGTGGTGGTGGTGAGCGACAGCAGATTGCCCAGCACGAACGTGCGCGGCGGATGCGGGATCGGGTCGAGGAGATTCTTCTTGGCCATGGCGCTCAGGCGCTCCGCGCCGGCCCGGCGGGGGGCGCGCCGCTCGCCGCGCCCTTCTGGAAGCCCTCGAGGAACGGCACGCTCTGGCCCAGCACGAAGTCCATGAGCCCCGGCGCCACCGTGTTGAGCAGTCCCACCACCTGGGCGTCGAGCGCCATCACGATCTCGGGCTGGGGCAGCCGCGCGTCGTCCACGATGATGCGGGCCAGCTCGCGCGCCGGGAACTTCGGCAGGAGGCTCGCGAGATCGAGCCCGGTGCGGTTGTTGGTCGTCTCCCAGATCTCGGACTCGATGGCGCCCGGGAAGATCGTGCTCACGTCGATGCCCTGCGCCATCACCTCGGTACGCAGCGCCTCGGAGAAACCGGCCATGGCGAACTTGCTGGCGCAGTACGCCGTCTCGTACGGCAGGCCTCGCTTGCCCATGATGGAGGCAATATTGATGATGAGCCCGCCCCCGGCCTGCGCGCGCATGCGCGGCACCGCCGCCTTGCACGCGTAGACCGCGCCCCAGAAGTTGACGTCCATCACCCGGCGGAACTCCTCGAGGGACTGCTCTTCGAACCGCGCCGCCAGGCCCATCCCGGCATTGTTCACGAGTGTATCCACGCTGCCGAACCGCTCAATGGCGCGCTCGATGAGCTGCGCGACCTGGACGGGATCAGCCACGTCGGTGCGCACCGCGAGGGCCGCGCCACCCTGCCCCTCGATCTCGGCCACCAGCTCGCCCAGGCGGTCCTCCCGCCGCCCCGCCGCGACCACCCGCGCGCCGGCGCGGGCGAACTCGCGGGCCGTCTCGCGACCGATGCCGCTGGTGGCGCCGGTGATGACGACGGTGGTGCCGCGGACCTGCCGGGGGGCCATTGCGTGCGCGATCAGGTCCGCGCGCCGCCGCCCGGGCGCAGAGTCTCGGCGGCGCGCGCGAGCGCGTCCATCCAGAGCTTGTACGCCTTCCCCTGTGCCTGGGTGAGGCGCGCGATGGCGTCGGACAGCTCGCTCGGCGAGGCGCCGCTGGCGAGCGTGAGGGGCAGGCGCATCCACGCCACGCCGGCGGCGAGCGCCGCCTCGTGCAGCTCGCGCAAGGCGGCCCCACCGTCAGCGAGGCCGGGCGCCGGCCGCGGGAGCTGCGCCGTCCACGCGCCCGCCACCTCGCCCCAGCTCCGTGCGGCATTGTTCCAGAACTCCTGGGCCTGGCGGAAGCCCTCGAGGAGGGAGCGGGAGCCGGTCTCCCACGCCTCCCGGAGCTCGTCGGGGCTCATGCCGGGCGGATGCTTGCCGGAGGGTGTGTCGGGGTTCGCCATGGGGACCTCCTGTGCCGCTACTCGACGAACTCGGTCAGCCCGGTGACGTCATAGGCCATGACGACGAGATCGCGAGTGCGTCCCGCATGATCCACCACGAAATCCTGGAGCAGCGCCTCCGGCTTGAAGCCCAGGCGCTCGAAGGTCGCGATGGCGCCCTTCTGATCCGTGGTCATCTGCGCCACGATCTTGCGCAGCCCCCGCTCCCGGCCGATGGAGAAGATCTCGCCGGCGAGCGCCCGGCCGAGCCCGCGCGAGCGATGCGCCGGCCCCACCTGGGTGCGGATCTCGCCGAGGTGCCGCTGCCACGCCACGCGGTTCTGCACCAGCGAGGCGTAGCCGGCGGTCTCTCCGTTGACCTCGGCGATCACGGTGGTGGCGAGGCCCGCCTCGAGGTTCCGCACCCACAGCGCCACCGCCCCGGGATCGGTGATGTCCATCCTGAGGAACAGCAGATCGTCCTCCGGGAGGCTGCGCGCGAACGTGCCGATGCGCCCGGCATCGGCCGCGGTCATGAGGCGGAACGTCACCGGCGTGCCGTCGCGCAGCGTCACCGTGTGCGGATAGGTGCTCGCGGTCGCCCGCGACGGAGTCATCGACGGGCCTCGTCTTCACGCATGGGGCGTCAGTATAAGCCACCGCTCCCGCCGAAGCCACCGGCCGGCGAGGGTCGGCGCGGTAGAGTGGCAGGAGCATGCACACCATCGCCACGACGCGCCGGGGCCGGCTCGAGGGACGGGACGAGGGCGGCCTCGTCGTGTTCCGCGGCGTGCCCTTCGCGGCGGCGCCTGAAGGGGCGCGGCGCTTCCTCCCGCCCGAGCCGCCGGCGCCGTGGGCCGGCGTCCGGCCGGCGCAGGCCTTCGGCCTCGCCGCCCCGCAGAACGCCGCGGAGATGGGGCCGCTGTTCCGACTCGGTCTCGGCGCCACGGGCGAAGATTGCCTCTCCCTCAACGTCTGGACCCCGGCCCTCGACAACGCGCGACGCCCGGTCATGGTGTGGATTCACGGCGGCGCCTTCGTGCTGGGCGCGGGCTCGCAGCTCCTCTACGACGGCGCCGCGCTCGCCCGCCGCGGCAACCTCGTGGTGGTGACCATCAACTACCGGCTGGGCGCCCTCGGGTTCCTGCACCTCGCCACGCGCCTCGGGGCCGAGCTCCCCGCCACCGGCAACGAGGGTCTGCTCGACCAGATCGCCGCGCTCGAGTGGGTACGCGACGAGATCGCGGCCTTCGGCGGCGATCCCGAGAACGTCGCGATCTTCGGCGAGTCCGCGGGCTCGATGAGCGTGGCCACGCTTCTGGGCGCCCCGCGCGCGGCCGGCTTGTTCCATCGCGCGATTCTCCAGTCCGGCGCCGCCAACTACGTGTGGCCGCGCGATGTCGCCGCCGCCGTGGCGGACGCCCTCCTCGACGCGCTCGGGGTCGAGGGCACCGCCGCCGTCCGCGCGCTCCCGGTGGATCGCGTGCTCGCGGCGCAGCGCCGCGTGTTCCTCGCCGGCGTGCTGGGCACTGACCACGTCTTCCACGACTTGTCGCCCTCCGGGCGACGTCTGGCGGGCGCGGCGTTCCTGGGCCTCGCGCTCGCGCGCCGCCCGCTGGGCGCGGCCGGCGCCGCTCTCACGCGCGGACTGGCGGGCTACCTCCGGCGGCGGCGGGAGGGGCGCGCGCCGGGCGGGGCGGCCGAGGCGCTCGACGCGCTCCGCGGTCGCGGCCTGCCCTTTCAACCCGTCGTAGACGGCCACGTGCTGCCCCGCCCGCCCCTGGACGCGATCGGCGACGGCCTCGCCGCCCGTGTGCCGGTGCTCGTGGGCACGAACCGTGACGAGTCGAAGCTCTTCCTCTTCCTCGACCCGGAAGGCGACGCGCTCGATCAGGCGGGGCTCGAGGCGCGCGCGGCGGAAGTCCTGGGCGCGCAGGCGGGGCACGTGATCGCCGTGTACCGGGAGGCGCGGCGGGCACGCGGCGAGTCCATCGCGCCCGCGGAGCTCTGGTCGGCGATCGAATCCGACCGCACCATGCGTCACCCCGCGATGCGCCTGGCGGAGCGTCAGCGCGCGCATCAGCCGCGCACCTACGCCTATCTCTTCACCTGGCCGTCACCGTTCATGGGCGGCGCGCTCGGCGCCTGTCACGCCCTCGAGCTGCCCTTCGTGTTCGGCACCCTGGGGCACCCGATGCTGCGCCCCTTCGCCGGCAAGGGTCCCGTCGCGGAGGCGCTCGCCGCGCGCGTCCAGGACGCGTGGATCGCCTTCGCGCGCACGGGCGATCCGTCCCACGGAGGCCTCGGGGCGTGGCCGGCCTACGATGCGGCCACGCGGGCCACCATGATCCTCGACCGCGAGTGCCGGGTCGAAGCGGCGCCGCGCGAGCCCGAGCGCGCGGTGTGGGACGCCGTCCCCTAGGCGGCGGTGTGGCCGCCGTCGAGGAAGATGGTCTGCCCCGTCATGTAGGAGGAGGCGGGGGACGCAAGATAGACGGCGAGCGGGCCAATCTCCGACAGCTCACCCGTGCGCCGCATGGGCACGTCGCGCAGCAGCCGCTCGCTGATCTTGGGGTCGGCGAACGCCTCCGCATTCATGTCGGTGACGAACCAGCCGGGCGCGATCGCATTGACCTGCACGTTGTAGCGAGCCCACTCCACGGCGAGGCATGTGGTCAGCGAGATCACTCCGCCCTTGGACGCCGCATAGGGCGTGTAGCCGGCCAGCCCCGACACCGCCATCACCGAGGCCATGTTGATGACCTTCCCCGCCTTCTGCCCGGTGAGGCGCGCGGCGGCGGCGCGGCAGCCGTGGAACACGCCGACCAGGTTGACCTCGATGACGCGGGCGAAGTCCTCGGGCGGCATGTCGAGGACGGGCCGCACGGCGGCGATGCCGGAGTTGTTCACGACGATGTGGAGGCCGCCGAGCCCGTCGATCGCACGCGCAACCAGTGCCTCCACCTGGGCATAGTCCGCCACGTCGGTCCGCACCGCGAGGGCCCGCCGCCCGCGCTGCTCGACCTGGTGGGCGGTCTCCTCGATCTCGGTGGTGGCGCGCGCGCCCACCGCCACGTCGGCTCCCGCCTCGGCGAGGGCCAGCGCGATCGCCCGCCCCAGGCCCCGGCTGGCGCCGGTCACGATCGCCACCTTGCCGTCGAGGCGAAAGGGATCGGCCATCGCGCCTCAGCGATAGAGCTGGTCGATCGCGGCCTGGTACTGCTCGCGGATGACCTTGCGCTTCACCTTGAGGGTCGGGGTGAGGAGCCCGTTCTCGACAGTGAAGTCGGAGGGGAGGACGGTGAACTTCTTCACCTTGGCGTAGGACTGCAGCTCCCCATTCCGCTCCTCCACGATCTTCGTGACGCGCGCCACGACCTTCGGGTGCGCGCACAGCGCCGCCGGGTCCACGGTGGGCAGCCCCTGCGCGGCGGCGAACTTCAAGAGCTCCTCGGGGTTCAGCGTGATCAGCGCGATCGGATACGGCCGGCGGTCGCCGTAGACCATCACCTGGCTGATGAAGGGGTCGCCCTTGAGGAGGTTCTCGATGTTCTGCGGGGCGATGTTCATGCCGCCCGCGGTGACGATGAGATCCTTCTTCCGATCCGTGATGAAGAGGAACCCGTCCTCGTCGAAGCGTCCGATGTCGCCGGTGGCAAACCATCCGTCGGCGAGAAACACCTCGGCGGTAGCGTCCGGCTTCTTGAAGTAGCCCTTGGCGATGTTGCGCCCGCGACCGAGGATCTCGCCGTCCGGCGCGATCTTCACCTCGACGGATGGCAGCGGGAGGCCGACCGAGCCGAACTTGAAGCGGTCCTCGCGGTTGTTGGTGAGCACCGGGCACGTCTCGGTGAGGCCGTACCCCTCGAGGATCAGGATGCCGGCGGCGTGGAAGAACTCGGCGATCTCGCGCGACAGCGGCGCGCCGCCCGACACGGCGAAGCGCAGGCGGCCGCCCAGGGCGGCGTGCATCTTCGAGAACACGAGGGCGTGGGCGATGCGCGCCTTGACCGCGAGGCCGCCGGGCACCGGCTTGCCCGCCTGCTTGAGCCGCGAGACTTCCTTCCCCACGCCCACCGCCCAATGGAAGATCTTCTTCTTGAGCGACGAGCCCGCGTCGGCCTTGGCGAGCACGCCCGCGTAGACCTTCTCGAACACCCGGGGCACGCTGCAGATGAAGTGCGGGCGGGCCTCGGGCAAGTTGTCGCGCAGCTTGTCGATGTTCTCGGCGAACGCGGTCAGGAGTCCCCGGTGGATGCCGATGAAGGACTCGAGTCGCGCGAAGGAATGCGCGAGGGGCAGGAACAGCAGGTGCACGTCGCCCTCGGCGATGTGGGTGGTCTGAGCGGCCGACTCCAGCGCCGACATGTGATTGCCGTGCGTCTGCACCACGCCCTTGGGCGGCCCGGTGGTCCCCGAGGTATACACGATGGTGGCCACGTCCTCGGGCCGGCCGCCCGCGATTCGCGCCTCCAGCTCCCCGCGCACGCGCTCGGCCTGATCGCGCCCGAGCTGGCGGAGCTGGTCCCACGTCTGCACGCGGGGCCCCGGCGCCGCCCCCGCCGCGGGCTGGATCACGATGATGTGCTCAAGGCCCTCCATCTTCCCCTGCACCTCGAGGACCTTGGCGAGCTGGCCGGCGTCCTCCACGAACAGGGTGCGGACGCCCGCGTCGTTGACGATGTACTGGATGAGGTCCGGGGGGTAGCTCGGATAGATGGGAATCGTCACGGCGCCAATCGAGAAGATGGCGAAGTCCGCCTGCACCCACTCGGCGCGGCTCGCCGAGAGAATCCCCACCGCGTCGCCCTTCTTTCGGCCGAGGGCGAGCAGCCCCGAGGCCAGCTCGCGTACGGTCTGACCGACTTCCTTCCACGTCATCGTCGTCCAGGCGGCACCGCGCTTGGCTTGCTGGGCCGGACGATCGCCGCCGCGCTCGACGCGGTTCCAGAACATCTTCGCCAGGGTGTCGTGGGTCATGGGCCCCTCCTCACGCCAGAGTGCGGAGCTCGCGGGTCCGCCGGTCGATGCATGAAGCCGTATCTTAGCGGACCGTGACCCGGAATGCCTGGATGAGATTGGGGCCGGGCTTGTAGACGCCTTCGACCTCCACGCGGTCGCCCACCTTGACCGGGAAGCCGGCGACCGCCATCACGTCCACGGTGGCGCCCCCATCGATGAGCGTGAAGCGCTGGCCGGCGGCGGAGCCGAGCGGCGCCGCGAAGGCCACCGTCCCCTCAACCGTGATCGTCCGCTCCGCGAAGCGCGCGCGTTCCGAGAAGAGCGTGGGGAGAGGCACGCGCTGGGCGAGCGCGGGGACGGCGGCGAGGACACAGGCGAGCCCCAGGAGCGAGGCGACAATCCAGCGGCGGTTCGTCATGGACACACCTCCGCGAGCGCCTGGAGCCGGGCTCCGGGGCTCGGATGCGTGGACAGCCAGTTGAAGTACTCGGGCCGTTGCCCTTCGCGCTCGAGGCGCTGAAGCAGCGCCACCAGCGCCCGGCAGCGCGTCCCGTCCCCCGGCAGCCGGTTCAGGAGCTGCGCAGCCCATCGGTCCGCCGCGCGCTCTTCCTCTCGATCGTAGGCGCGAAAGGCGGCCGCCTGCGCGCCTCGCTGCACCATCACGCCGCGCTCGACCTGGCGGCGCGCCCGGCGCGCCCCGAAATGTCCGAGCTCGACGTGCCCCAGCTCGTGCGCGAGGGCCGCGCGCATCTCTTCCGGAGGCAGCCGCTGGAGCGCGCCCTCGGTGACGAGCAGGCTGAACCGGCACGCCGGGTGCGGCGCGACGCCCATGTTGATGTTGCTTCTCGGCAGGATCCCCACCGCGACCGCGCATCCATCCTCCGGCCCCCGCCAGATGCCGGAGGTGCGGAGCAGCGGGGCGAGCGCCGCCGAAACCTTGAAGCGCTCATCGTCGGTCGCCTCACGCGGCGCGACCGCCGAGGTAGCCGCGGGCGGCTTCGGGGGCGCGCTCTCGCACCCGCCGAGCACGACCGCTCCGACGACACCGATCAGGCCTAACGCGATGCGACACCATGATTGACCGCCTTTCACGCGTCGCGTTATACTGAGTCTTGCGGACATTCTCGTGACGAAGGAGTCACATCATGACGACGACAGCCGAGACGAGCGAGGCGCTGGGCCAGATGACCGGCGCCGCGGTCGAGATGTTCACCCTCTTCGCCGACGCCAACCAGAAGATCCTCCGTGAGCTGGTCGACTTCTCCGCGACCGCCGCGAGGGAGGGCGTGCGGCTCTATGCCGAGCTCCAGTCCTCCGCGGTGGAGGCGCTCAAGGACGGCCAGAGCTTCCTCCTCCGCCGGCAGATCGAGCTGCAGGGCGCGCCCGAGCCCGCGCTCGCGTATCAGCGTGGCGTGCAGGAATCGGTCGACGGCGCGCAGCGGGTCTTCCGCCTCGTCGAGACCAATGCCCAGGCGGTGACCCGCTCCGCGGAGCGGCTGCAGGTCAGCGCCGAGCAAGCCAGTCAGGAGATCCAGGCGGCCTTCGCGCAGCTCGCCAACCGGCTGCCGTCGCTCTACACGCCGCGCGACTAGCCGCCGCGGCGCTTCTCCAGGCGCTCTTCGAGGGCGCGGAGCTGCTCGCGTAGCGCCGCCACCTCGCCGCGGAGCGCGTCCGCCTCGCCGACGGGTTCCCCCTTGCGCTCGGGAGCGGGCGCGGCCGCCGGCTTGGCCCCGGGCATCGCCCAGCCCGCGCGCACCGCCCACTCGCGGAACACGCGGTCGGCCTCGCGCTGGCTCGTCATGATCGCGTCGAGGCTCGACTTCATCGAGGACTGGAAGAACTCCTGCCAGGCTTCGCCGTGCTTGATGAGCTGATGGAGGAAGGCGGTGGGCAACGCGGCACGGTGGTTGCGCTCGTTCTCGAGAATGATCTGAGCGAGCGTCACCGAGGTCAGATCCTCGCCGCTGGAGACGTCCACCACCGAGATCTCCTTGCCCGCGCGGATGAGCTCCTCGAGCTCCTCCAGGGTGACGTAGCGGCTCTCCTGCGTATCGTAGAGCTTGCGATTGGAGTATCGCTTGATCACGTACGCCATGGCGCGAGTCTAACACCGCGCGTCAGGGCCCACAAGCCGACGCGCCGCCGCCCTGCTATACTGGCGCACGCTTCGCCGATCCATTCCCTCGACCGGCCATCCAGGAGGGTCGTCATGCAGCTCGCCGGCCGCACCGCTCTCGTCACCGGAGGCTCCCGCGGCATCGGTCGCGCCATCGCGTTCGCGCTCGCCCAGGAGGGCGCCGACGTCGCGATCAACTACGTGTCGAGCGAGACCCCCGCGCGCGAGATCGCGGAGGCGATCGGCGCGCTCGGCCGGCGCTCTATGCTCGCCCAGGCCGACGTCGCCGACTATCCGGACACCTATCGGATGGCGCAAGACGTGCTGAAGGAATTCGGGCACCTCGACATCCTGATCAACAACGCGGGCGTGACGTCGGACAAGAGCTTCGTCAAGATGGACCACGCCTCGTGGCGCAAGGTGCTCGCCATCAACCTCGACGGCGTCTTCAACTGCACCAAGGTGTTCATCGACCAGATGCTCAAGCAGAGCTTCGGCCGGGTCGTCAACATCACGTCGGTCATCGGGCAGATCGGCAACTTCGGACAGGCCAACTACGCGGCGTCCAAAGCAGGGGTGGCCGCCTTCACGAAGTCGCTCGCCAAGGAGCTCGCCGGCAAGGGTGTCACCGTGAACTGCGTGGCCCCGGGCTTCACCGAGACCGACATGGTGACGTCGATCCCCGAGAAGGTGCGGCAGAAGCTCCTGGACCAGATCCCGATGCGGCGCTTCGGGAAGGCGGAGGAGGTCGCGCGGGCCTGCGTCTATCTCTGCGCCAAGGACGGCGACTACATCACGGGCGCCGAGCTCTCCATCAACGGCGGCCTCTTCATGTAGTTACCGCCGCGGCTGGGACAGCGCCAGGAGGCTCCACGCCATGGCGCCCGTCACCGCCGCGCCCTGCGCCGCCCACGCCCATGGGACGAGCGCCCAGAGGGTGAGCGCGGCGGCGGGTCCCACCGTCCGCTCGTAGCGCACCGGCGTCCGCGATGGCTTGACCACCGCCTCACCCGCCAGCACCTCCTCGCCGTGCTGATTCACACACGACGTGCGGAGCCGCACGCGGTTCTTCTCCGGGCTGGCCTCCACCACCTCCACCCGGGCGGTGACCGCGTCGCCGAAGCGCACCGGGCGGTGGAACCGGAGATCCTGAGACAGGTACACCGTGCCGGGGCCCGGGAGGCGGGTGCCGATCACCGCGGAGACGAGCCCGGCCGTCCAGATGCCGGGCGCGATTCGCTCCTTGAACGAGGTGCCGGCGGCATAGGCGCGGTCGGAATGGATCGGGTTGTAGTCACCGACCGAGTCCACGAAGCCCGCGATATCAGCCTCGTCGGCCACTCGGGTCAGCTCGGCGTGATCGCCGACGGTGAGCTCGTGGATGGTGACGCCGATCATCGACTCTCCAGCCGCTTGAGGATCGCGTCGAGCTTGTCCTCGAGCCCCTCGAGCTTCTCCTCGAGCAGCACCACCTGCTTGGCCAGCCCCACGACCTGGCTGCGCGACGGCAGGCCCAGGCCGGCGAGCGAGCCCTCGATCTGCTGCTCGGCAGCCTTCTTGGCGGGACTGGCCGCGTTGAGGAAGCCCTCCATCTGCCTCCCCAGCGTCTTGGCGAAGGCCTCGGTGCTCATCGCCTGCTCGAGCACCCGCGACCACGCCGCGATCCACTGATCGAGGAACTGCTTCCACTGGGCCATGAGATCGGGCGAGGCCTGGCCCTGCGTCATCACCTTCGACCACGCGGCCATGCCCTGGTCCATGAAGGGACGCCAGAATGCCTGTGGGTCGAGCGGCTGGGCCTGCGGCGCGCCCAGCATCCGGAGCCACGCCTGGCTGCCTTCCTCCACCTGCTTCTTCCACATGTCCATGAGCTGCTGAGTGGGGTCTGCCATAGCATGTCCTCCTACGATCTGGCGGCGAGCCAGGACGCGACCTTGGGCCAGCAGTGGACGGAAGCGCCGCGGCCGGCGATCAGCGAGATGTGGCCGCCCGCCAGCTCGACGTACTCGCGGTCCACGCTTCCCACCGCGCCAATGAGGGGCTTCACGCAGGCCGGGGGCGCGATGTTGTCCTCCTTCGCGCCCACCGCCAGGACGGGGCACCGGATGTTGCGGAGGCTCACCGGCCGGCCGCCCATGCGCAGATCGCCGCGGATCAGCCGGTTCTGCTGGTAGAAGTCCTTCACCCACTGGCGAAAGAACTCGCCGGGGAACGGTTGGTACTCGTTCGCCCACTTGTTGAGCGCGTTGAAGCCCGTCACGTACTCGGTGTTCCAGAGATTCCACCAGAGGTTGAGATTGGTGGAGAGATCCATCGTCGGCTTGAGCAGCTTGAAGCCTGCCTTGACCATGTCGGCGGGGATACTGCCGAGGGTGTCCACGTACTTGTCCACGTCGAACACCTTCGCGTCGAGCCACCTGGCGAAGAGGCCGGCCTGGGAGAAATCGATCGGCCCCGCCATGTCGACGTAATTCTTCACCGGGAACTCGGGCCGCGAGCCGAGGAAGCTCGCGGAGATCGGGGCGCCCATGCAGTAGCCGAGCACGGAGATCTCGGACGCGCCGGACGACTGCAGCGTCTTGTCGGCCATGCGCGGCAGGATCTTCGTCACCACGTCCTCGAACGTGAGGTCGTTGTCCTCCGCGCCGAACACGCCCCAGTCGAGGAGATACATGTCGAAGCCTTGCTGGGTCATGTGCTCGATGAACGAGCCCTTGGGCATGAGGTCGAAGATGTAGGGGCGGCTGATCCCGAGGTTCGGCACGAAGAGCACCGGGGTGCGATGCGTGCGCCGGGACTCGTAGCGGTAGAGCCGCGACTTGTTCTTCCGGTAGATCTCCTCGCGCGGCGTGGGCCCGACCTCGGGCTCCTTGGGGTTCATGACCATCTCGGAGAAGTGCTTCATGCGGAGGAAGTTGCGGTTGGCCTCCTCCTGCCACCGGGCCCGCACCTCCGGCGGCACGCCCGGCATCTCCGGCACCATCGTGAACAGTTCGTCCTTCATGCGTCCTCCCTTGGGCTCACGCCATCCTATCCGGGCCTGACGCTCTGCGTCAACATCAATCGCCGGCTCACGACGTCATGGAGGCGGGCCCCTTCCGCACGGCCGGTGCCATGGGGCTCCAGGCGAACCATCGGGCGAAGCCGCGCCGGAGCGCGGGCGGACCGTCCAGACGCAGCCAGCCCCGGCGTGTGGCCTCATCGAGCGGTACCCGCCCAAGCCATACGCGGTAGAACAGCCCGAGTTCCGCTGCCACCACGAGATCGATCTCGAACTTCGGGTGCTGCAAGCACACCGAGACGTCCGAGCGCTCGAGCACGAGCCAGAGCCGCTGGCCGCGCGCGCCCCCGAAGTCGAACTGCACCACCACGCGACGGTCGGGAAGGCGCTCGCGGTGGACCCGTCGCCGCATCCACCAGAGCAGGACCACGGGATCGAGTTCGCGCGGCCGGGGGTCGCCGAAGGCCCAGCGTGCGCCCCACCCGCCAAGCACGTCGATCACGCGCTGTAACTGCCGCCCCGCGCGCGTGAGGTGATACGCGGACCCACCGAGGGCCGTCCCCGGCCGGCGCTCCACCACGCCCGTCTGCTCGAGCCGGCGCAGCCGCTGCACCAGGAGCGCGCGCGAGATGCCCGGCAGGCCGCGGTCCAGCTCGTTGAAGCGATGGATACCGGCGAGAAGCTCCCGCGCGATGAGGGGCGTCCAGCGATCCGCCAGAATCTCCGAGGCTCGCGCGACCGGACAGTACTGACCGTAGAGGAACATCCGCACACCTCCCCGGGTCCCGTCGGGCCCGGTCCGCAAGATCGGTTCGCTATTTGTACTGGCGGCCTCGCCGTCCGCCGGCCCACCGTCGACGCGGACAGTCCCCTTCACCCACACACGGGAGGACTCGACCATGGCGTACGAGGCGGCCACACGACGCAATGTGCTGCACACGATGGGCGCACTGCCCCTGCTCATGCTGCTGGGAGCCCCGCGCGAAAGCCAGGCCCAGACGCCGGCGCCCAGCGGGAAGGTCGACACCAAAGGCCTCACCGCCAAGATCAAGCACGAGAGCGTGATCTCCGGCTATCTCGGTGAGCTCAACGGCAAGTACAAGCTCCGGGTGACCGAGCTCGTGCTCGAGCCGGGCGGCTATGTCGGCGAGCACCATCATGCGGGCCCCGGCATCCGTCAGGTGACCTCCGGCTACATGACCTACGTGCTGCCCGAAAAGACCGTCGTCTATGGACCGGGCGACTTTTTCTTCGAGTCCGGCGACGTCACGCACACCGCGCAGAACAAGACGACGCGCCCATGGTGCACGTCCTCTTCGAGATCTTGCCCGCCGATCTTCGCGGGCCATCCATCATGCCCGCGATGAAGCACTGAGCTTCGCCCTCCAGGAACCCGGAGGGCGAGGCCACCGGGGCGGGCTAGACGGAGAAGAGCGACCCGACCTTCATCGCCAGGCCCATGTCGCCCTTGAGCTTGAGCTTGCCCGACATGAAGGCCATCTGGCCGGAGAGCTTGCCCCCGATCATGTCGAGCCAGTCCTGCGACGACATGGTGAGCGTGAGATTTGGGTTCGCGGCCGCGCCCTGGTTCACCGCGCACGCCCCGTCCTTGATCACCGCGTTCCACGTGCCGCCCTGGTCGCCCGTGATGTCGTACTGGATGGTGGCGTTCATGCCCGCCGCCTTGCTCGGCTGGAAGCGGCCCGCCATCGCGTCGAAGGTCTCCTTGACTGTGGGCATCGTGCTCCTCCTGTGTGGGTGCGGCTAGAACGTGAAGAGATCCATCCCCCCAGTGACGGTGAGGACGGAGCCGGTGATGTAGCGCGCGCGCTCGGAGCAGAGGAAGGCGATGGCGTTGGCCACGTCCTCGGGCTGCCCCTCGGTCTGCATGGCCACCCGCTTCACCATGCGCTCGTACATGGGCGAGAGGTTCGCGTTGGGCCCGATGATGCCGGGCGCGATCACGTTGCTGGTGATGTTGTAGCGCGCTCCCTCCAGGGCAACCGACTTGGCGAAGCCGACCACGCCCATCTTGCTGGTGGAGTACGCGGTCTGCCCGAAGCCGCCCATCAGCCCGGCGATGGAGGCCATGCAGATGACGCGGCCCCACCGGCGCTCGCGCATCCCGGGGAACACCGCCTTGGTGACGTTGTAGGTGCCGGTGAGATTGACCTGGAGGTTCAGATCCCAGGCGGCGTCGTCCATGTCCTTGAGCTGGCCCAGCGTGTAGATGAGCCCCGCGTTGTTGACGCAGATGTCGACCGGCCCGACCTCGGACTCCGCCGTGCGGACGACGCCGCCGAGGGCCGCGCGATCGGTGATGTCCACCTCGTAGCCGCGGGCGCTTCCGCCCTTGTCCGCGATCTCCTTGGCGGTCTCGGCCGCCCCCTCGCCGTTGAGGTCCAGGACGATGACCCGGCAGCCCTCCGCGGCGAGCGTCAGGCAGTCCTGCTTCCCGAGACTGCGCGCGCCGCCCGTCACCAGCGCCACCTTGCCCTTGATGCCCAGGTCCACGGTCAGCTCGCTCCGCTCGCACCCATTTGCATATTTCGCTCCCCCTCGCCTTCGGCTGCGGCTCGCCCTACCTTCCCTTGAACTCGGCCGGGCGCTTCTGGAAGAAGGCCTGCAGCCCCTCGGCGGCGTCCTCGGTGCGGATCACCTTGTCGAAGGCGCGGATCTCCACTTCGATGGCCTTGTCGATGGGCGCCTCCAGGCCGTCGTCCAACGCCTCGATCAGCACCCGGGTGGCGATGGGCGGGCGCTTGCCCAGCTCGCGCGCCAGCGCCTTCGCGTCGGCGAGGGTCTCGCCGTCCTTGGCGAGTCGGTTCACCAGCCCGATGCGGTAGCACTCCTGGGCGGAGATCTGCGTACCGAGAATCAGGTGCTCGAGGGCCAGCCCGCGCCCGATCAAGCGCGGCAAGCGCTGAGTGCCGCCGTAGCCGGGGATGATGCCGAGGCTCGACTCGGTCTGGCCCATCCGAGCCGACTCCCTGAGGATGCGGATGTGGCAGCCCATCGCGATCTCGCAGCCGCCCCCCAGCGCGTGGCCGTTGATGGCGGCGATCACGGGCTTGGGAAAACGCTCGATGCGCCGGATCACGCTGTTGCCGAAGCGGAGGAACGCCGCGATGTCCCCGGTGAAGGCCGAGCCCAGATCGGCGCCCGCGCAGAAGATCCGGTCCCCCGCCCCCGTGATGATGATGGAGCGCACCGCGTCGTCGGGCTGAAGCTCCGACAGCGCCGCGTTGAGATCCCGCATCAGCGCCTCGTTGATGGCGTTCATAGGCGGGCGGTTGAGCGTGATCACCGCGAAGCTCTCCTCGCGGGCGAGGAGGAGCGTCTCGTACGCCATCGCCGGGGCTCCTTGTCGCGGGGACTAGCGGGGCCCGAGGCCCCGGAGGAAGATGTCGGCGAGCGGCTCGGCGGTGTCGGCGAGGCGGTAGCCCCGCTTGCCGAGCACCCACGAGGTCGCCATCTGGTCCATCGCGCCGAACAGCGCCTTCGTCGCCACCTTGATGGGCAGGTCTGAGCGGAACCGGCCGTCGGCCACACCTTCCTCGATTACCGAGGCGATGAGCGCGAAATACGACGAGATCTCGTGCGCGGAGGCGCCGCGGAAGAACTTCTGGCCTTGCCGCTGCTCCACCTGCACCACTTCCGCGAGCTGCGGATCCTCCTCCAGCATCTCGAAGTGGAGGTGGATCAGCCGGCGGAGCTTGGCCACCGCGTCGGGCTCGTCGGCGATCGCCTTGCGCAAGCTCGCCACGAACTGCGCCATCTTGTCGCGGAAGAGCGTGACGAGGATGTCGTCCTTGGTGCGGAAGTAGAGATAAATGGTGCCGGCCGCGATCCCGGCCTCGCGCGCGATGTCGGACACACGCGAGTTGTAGTAGCCCTTGCGGGCGAAGACCCGTACAGCGGCCTCGATGATCTGTTGTGGCTTGTCAGGATCGCGCATGCGCGTACGGGTGACTGAACCGCCATTCATGGTAGTCGGGGCCCCCCACGCTGTCAACCGCGAGGGCGTCTCAGGCGGGCTCTTCGAGGAGCGCGGTGACGAAGCGGTTGATGCGCTCGAACTGCGCCGGCGAGGCGTTGGCGAAGACGAGCGCGGCGCCGCGCTCGTCCACCTCCCACACCACGGCGTGGAGGGCCAGGGCCTCGGTCTCTCCGTCGGGCAGCAGCATGTCGATCCGCTCGCCGGCGCGCAGGGCAAGCCCGGTGGTGACGCGGGCCCCGAACGCCGAGAGATCCACGGTCTCCGCGGGGACGAGGGCGCCGCCACCATGGCGCAACGTCACCATGACCGGCAGCTGCACCCGCGGCGAGCGGCGCCGGGCCTCCCACCAGTCGAGCTGGGGGCGCACGCGCCGCGCGGCGCGATCGGGCAGCGGGCCACCCACGCTCATGATGTCGATGGCCACGCCGTCTTCGCCGCTGCGCACCACGAGGCCGTTCACCGACAGCACCTCGACGCGCGGGCCCGGCAAGGTCATCATGACGCGAACCTCGATGCCGGCGGGAATGTCCGCGGGCACGGCGACGCGCAGGCCGGACGCGCTGATGTCGGCCACGCGGCCCTTGAGGAATTCCCCCGTGGGCAGATCGATCTGCACGGGCCACGTCGCCCGCGCGCGCTGGGCGCCGCGACGATCCGGGCGAACGGACACGGCGTCGCTCAGCCTCCGCGCTCGAGGAGGCGCCGCACCAGGCGGCTCAGCCGATCGTACTCGCCGGGACGCAGATTGACGAACACGAACACCGACCCGCGATCGGCCATGCTCCAGACCACCGACGGCAGGCGCAGCGGCTCGTCGTCCCCGTCGGGCTCGATCTCGAGCTTGGCGGTGTCGCCGGGCCGCAGCGCCAGGTCGGTGGCGACGCGCGCGCCGAACGGGGAGAGGTCGAGGGTCTTGCCGTGGCCCACCGGACCGTGCGGGACGCGGATGGTCACCGGCAATGGCCGGCTGGCACGCGGCGCGCGGCGCCGCCCTTCCCATCCCGCGACGAGCGGCTCCACGCGACGCGCCTCGGTGTCCGGCATGCCGATGAAGTCCAGCGCGAGCGCGTCGGCGTCGCGCCGCGTGACGCGCGCCACCACTTCCAGGCGCTCGGCGCCGCGCGGCAGCGTGATGCGGAGAGTCACCGCGGCGCCGACGGGGAGATCGGCCGAGGCGCGCACGCGGACGCCGGAGGTCGAGATGTCGATCACGTGCCCATCGATGATGCCGCGCTCGAAGGTCTCGAGCCGGACCAGCCAGTCGGCGGTGGCCCGTGGCGCTCCGCGCCGATCCCGTCCCTTCACGCGCGCGTCCTCATCTCCGACACCAACTTGCGGCCCCGGCCCCGCTCCTGTCAAGCGGCGCGTCCTTGACGCCCCCGGATGGCGCGCGTACGATGCCGCGCATGAAGATCAAGTACCGTGTCGGGATCATGCCGGGGCCGTGGCCGCCGGGCCGCGACGGCGCCGACTTCCTGTGGGCGCTCACCGATCTCTGCGAGCGCACCGACATCGACTCGATCTGGCTCTCCGACCGTCTCTCCTCGCCGGTGCCCACGCCCGAGGTCATGACCACGCTCGCCGCCATCGCCGCGCGCACCACGCGGCTCAAGTTCGGCCCCAGCGTGATCGTGCTGCCGTATCGCACGCCAGTGGTGGCGGCCAAGGAGATGGCGACGGTGGACTGGCTCTCCCGCGGGCGCCTCTTCCCGGCGGTGGGCGTGGGCGTGGAGCTGCCGCGCGAGTTCGAAGCCTCCGGCGTCGCCTTCCGCGAGCGGGGCCGGCGCACCGATGAGGCGATTCGCGTGATGCGTCTCCTGTGGACGCAGGACGAGGTCAGCTTCCAGGGGGAGTTCTACAAGCTCGACCGTATCACCCTGCTCCCCAAGCCGTGGCAGACGCCTCCGCCCATCTGGATCGGCGGAAAGAGCGAGGCGGCGCAACGGCGCACCGCGCGCCTCGGCGACGGCTGGATGCCGTCCTTCATTACGCCCGACGAGTTTCGCGTGGGCGTGGAGCGCGTGCAGGAGCTGGCCGCCGCCGAGGGCCGCGAGGTCCCGGCCGATCACTTCGGCACCCTCGTGAATTTCGCGCTCGCGGACACGCCCGAGCGCGGCCAGGCGCTCGCCGCGCCCTTTATCCCCCGCGGCCGCGTCGACGAGTCGGTGATGCGGCAGTGCGTGGCCTTCGGCCCTCCCGAGGTCGTTGCCGAGAAGATCGAGGCGTACGTCAAGGGCGGCGGGTCCAAGTTCATTCTCCGTCCCCTGTGCCCGCCCGACATGATGCTCGAGCAGCTCGCGCGCCTCGCCGCCGAGGTCGTCCCCGCGTTCCACGCGCGCTGACCGCCGGCATGCGCACCCCTGGCCCCGCCCTCCGCCGCGTCGCCGGCGCGATCCTCGCCGCGCTCGCGCTCGCCGGCTGCTCCTCGATCATCTCGATCGACCTGCAGCCGCGCATCCGTCCCCTGGAGGAGGATACCGTCGAGGGCTCGGGCACGCCGAAGATCCTGCTCCTCGATCTCTCCGGGCTGCTCCAGGAAGACACGCCCAGCCTTTCCCTCACCACGCCGCCGCCTCGCGTGCCCCTCCTGGCGCGCGTCCGCGAGGAGCTCGCGAAGGCCGAGAAGGACGACAAGGTGCAAGGGGTGGTGCTGCGCATCAACAGCCCCGGCGGCACGATGACCGCCTCGGACGTGATCTACCGCGAGATCCGGGAGTTCAAGGCGCGGCGGAAGGTGCCCGTGATCGCCGCCATCATGGACGTGGGGGCCTCGGGCGGCTACTACGTGGCGCTGGCCGCCGACCAGATCTTCGTGCACCCCACGAGCATCACCGGCAGCATCGGCGTGATCATGCTCACCGTCAATGCCCAGGGCCTGATGGAGAAGATCGGCGTGACCCCGCTCGCCATCAAGTCCGGCCCCCTCAAGGACGCGGGCTCGCCGTTCCGGGGCCTCACCGACGAGGAGCGCGGGGTCTTCCAGTCGGTGATCGACGACATGTTCGGCCGGTTCGTGCGCCTGGTGTCGGAGTCACGGAAGATCCCGGAGGCCCGCGTGCGCCAGTTCGCCGATGGCCGGATCTACACCGCGGAGCAGGCCCGCGCGCTCGGCCTCGTCGACAAGATCGGCTATCTCGACGAGGCGGTGGCGGCGGCGCGCCAGGCCGCCGGAGTCACCGAAGCGCGCGTCGTCATGTATCACCGGCCGCGGGAATACCGCGCCAATCTCTACTCCGCGTCCCTGCCGCCCTCGGGCGCCGAGAGTCTCCTGACCCAGGCCGCCGGGCTCCTCGGCGGCGGGCCGGGCACGCGCTTCCTCTACCTCTGGTGGCCATAGCCCCGGACGCCGCCGCCGCGCCGCTCGCGCTCACTTGGGCGCGGGCATCCCGTACGCGACGATGTCCTGGTCGGTGTTCCACTTCACCCAGTTCACTTCCTCCGGATCGCTGGTGAGGGGCCGCGTCGCCGGCGGGGCGCCGCTCACCGGCACGAGCAGCTCCTCGCCCGTCTTCAGCGGCCGCTCCCAGGCGGGTCCGCTCGTGGCCCGCACCACCGCCAGCCCGTGATGGCAGCGCACGAGGACGCTGCCGTCGGAGTTGGTGCGCAGGGAGGTGCCGCCGCTCCGCACGCCGACGGTGGCCGCGCCGGCCTCGATCTCGATCGGGGCACGGGTCACCGTCAACGGCAGCACCGACACCCAGCTGCGGCCGCCGTCCAGCTTCACCTTGAGCGGCGCGCCCGCGGTGGTCGGCCCGCCCGCGGGAACGTTCGACGGCGGCTCGACGATGAAGATCTGGGTGAGCTGGGCCAGACGGATCGAGTTGCCGTTGTTCGTGAGGAGCGTGAGGCGGCCGCCGGCGAGGGCCCGCGCCCCGTCGCCCTCCGCGATGGTGTCCCGCAGCTTGGCCGGCACCCAGGAGCCGTTCTTCAGGATGATCTCGGACGGTCCGGAGATCGTGGAGGCGGTCAGCGGACTCTCCTTGGGCTGGGCCGCGGCGGGCGCGGCGGCGAGGAGCGCGCACGCGAGGGCAAGGGCGAGCGAAAACACCGGTGCCGTCATGCCTCGAGTCCTTTCTGGTGACCGAAGCGCATGCCGCAGGTCAACGACCCGACCAGCGCGGCGCGCGCTTCTCGAAGAAGGCGGTGACGCCCTCGCGGGCGTCGTCGGAGAGAAAGACGAGGGTGGTGAGCTCCCGCAGATAGCGCAGGGCGCCCGGATAGTCCATCTCGACGGACGTCGCCGCGGCCTCCTTGGCGAGGCCCAGCGCGGCGGGCGAGTAGCCCGCGAGCTTGGCGGCGAGCCCGCGCACCTCTTCGCCGAGGACGGCGCGCGGGACGACCCGGCTGACGAGGCCCATCTCGAAGGCCTCGCGCGCCGAGACCTGATCGCCGCTCAACACCATGAGCATGCCCCGCTTCCGACCCGCCGCACGCAAGATGGGCGCCATGACAATGAGCGGAAGCACGCCGAGGCGAATCTCGGGCAGCCCGAAGACCGCGTCCTCCGACGCCACCACGACGTCGCAGCCCACCGCGAGTCCGCAGCCGCCGGCCAGGGCATAGCCGTGCACCTGGGCGATGAGCGGCGTGCGCATGCGGGCCATCGCCTCCAGCACGCGCGGGAGGCCCCCAAAGGACTCGCGGGCCTCGAGCGTGGTGCCGCGGTCCCGCACGCCCTTGAGATCCGCGCCGGCGCAGAACTCGCGCTCCCCCGCCCCGCGCAGGACGATGACGCGCGCGGCGGGATCTCTCTCGAGGGCAGCGAGGGCGGCCTCCAGCTCGCCGAGCAGCGTCGCGTTCAGCGCATTGCGGACGTCGGGACGGTTCAGCGTGACGGTGGCGACGCCATCGGCTACCTCCACCAGCAGGGTCTCGAATGTCACGCCGTCTCCTCCGCCGAGTCGAGCAGGTCGAGGAACTGCTTCAGGATGCGCGCGGTGGCGCCCCACACCAGGTCCTCCTCCGACACCCGATAGAAGTGTACGGGATGGGGCTCCCCACCCCGCTCCCATATCTCCGTGCGGAAGATGGCGGGGTCGCGCAGGAGGTCCAGCGGCACCTCGATCACCCGCTCGATCTCCCGGCCGTCCGGCCGGAAGTCCACCCGCTCCCGGATCAGGCCCACCACCGGCGTGATCACGAACGGCGTGGCCCGGGTCATGGTGTCGTCGAGGAGGCCCAGCACCTCGACCGCCTCGGCGGGGATGCGCACCTCCTCCCAGGCCTCGCGGAGCGCGGTCTCCACCCGCGAGGCGTCCCGCTCCTCGCACACGCCCCCGGGGAAGGAGAACTGTCCCTTGTGGTGGGGGACGGCTTCCGACTTCTTGGTGAACACGATGTGCGGGCCGCCCTTGTCGGTGATGGGCAGCAGCACCGCCGCCGACACCAGATCGCTGCGGTCGAGGGCGACCCGCGGATGACGAGACAGCGCGAGATCGAGCCGGCGCCGCAGGGTGTCCAGGTCCAACGCTACCGTGCCTGGAAGTTCGGCTTCCGCTTCTCCGCGAACGCCTTGGGACCCTCTACCGCGTCGGCAGTCCCGCGCAGTGTCCCGGACAGGAACGCCTCCAGGCGGAGGCCGTCGGCCAGCGGCATGGTCAGGCCGCGCAGGGTCGCCTCCTTGGCGGCACGCACGGCGAGCGGCCCGCGCTCGCAGATGGTGTCGGCCCACTCCCGTGCGGTGCGGAGGAGATCGGCCGGCGGCACCACCGCGTTGACGAGGCCCCAACGCAGGGCCTCCTCCGCGGTCATCGTGCGCGCCATCAGGATCAGCTCCATGGCCTTGGCGAGGGGGATGGCGCGTGGCAGTCGCTGGGTGCCGCCCGCGCCGGGCATGATGGCCCAGCGGACCTCGGGGAGCCCGAACGTGGCATGAGTCACGGCGAGCCGGAGGTCGCAGGCCAGCGCCAGCTCCATGCCGCCGGCGAGGCAGTGGCCGTTGATCGCCGCGATCATGGGCTTCCAGATCTCGAGCCCGCGGGTAATCCCGCCCAGCCCCGGGTCGTTGTGGCTGCGGCGGCGCCCCTCGCCGAACGCGGCCGGGATCATCTTCTTGAGATCCGCGCCGGCCGAGAAGGACTTCTCACCGGCGCCGGTGAAGATGGCCACCCAGGCGCTCTCGTCGTCCCGGAAGCGTGTCCACGCCTCGATCAGCGCCTGATGCGTCTCGGGATCGATCGCGTTCATGGCATCGGGACGGTTGATCGTGAGCGTGACGACGTGGCCCTGCTGTGCGTAGAGGACGGTCATGACGTGTCTCCGATCCTAGGACATGATGAAGCCGCCGTCCACGTTGAGACCCTGCCCGGTGATCCCGCGGCTCTCGGGCAGGGCGAGGAAGACGGCGGCATGGGCGATCTCCTCCGCCTCGATCATGCGGCGCTGCGGCACGCGGCGTTTGATGTGGCGCTCGAAGATCTCCTCCCCCGGCACGTCCGTCACGCCGCCGTCGCGGCTCCGCACCTTCTGGGGCGCGACGCCCATGCCCGCCCGGACATAGCCCGGGCAGATGGTGTTGACGGTGATGTCGGCATGCCCCTGGCTGGCCAGCTCGGTGGCGAGCGCGCGCGTGAGCCCGATCACCCCGTGCTTGCTCGCGGCATAGGCGCTCACGAAGCCGTAGCCGCCCATGCGCCCGAAGATGGAGGAGATCGTGATGATGCGCCCGCGCCCCTGCCGCATCATCTGAGGCAGCACGGCGCGGATGGCGCGGTACGTGCCGTTGAGGTTCACGTCGATGACGCGCGTCCAGTCCGCCTCGGGCTGCTCGGCGAGGAGTCCGCCGCCCGCCACGCCCGCGCAGGTGACCAGGACGTCGAGGGCGCCGAAGGCGTCCACGGCACGCGCGGCCATCGTCTCCATGTCGGGAAGGCGCGTGACGTCCGCGCGCAGCGCCTCCGCGCGCGCGCCCAGCCCGACCGCCTCGCGCGCCACCGTCTGCACTTCGGTGAGCACGTCGGAGGCGACGAGCAGGTGGGCGCCCTCGGCCGCCAGTGCCAGCGCGACCGCGCGGCCGATGCCGCGGCCGCCACCCGTCACGACCGCGACCCGATCCTTCAGGCGCACGGCGGCGATGCTAGACGAAGCGGCAGGAGACCGAGCCCAGGCGGGTGAAGGAGGCGCGCACCGACTCGCCGGCCTGCGGCCGAAGGATCTTCGAGATGGATCCCGTCAGCACCACGTCGCCGGCGGCGAGGCCACGGCCCATGCGTCCGAGCGTATTGGCCACCCACGCCAGGGAGATGAGCGGGTTGCCCAGCACCTCGGCCGCCGTCGCGGTCGCGACGGTCTGGCCGTTCTGCTCGTAGACCACGCCCTCGAGGGCGAGATCGAGCGCGGCCACGGGCGTGAGCGGCCGTCCCAGCACGATCGCATTCGTGTAGACCCCATCGGCAACCACGTCCGCCCCGGTCGGCCGGCCCGAGAAGCGAAAGTCGATCAGCTCGAACGACGGCATGGCGCCCTCGACCGCGAGCAGCGCCGACACCGGCGTCACCCCTGGCCCCGCGAGGTCGCGCTTGAGCAGGAACGCCACCTCGACCTCCACGCCCAGCGCCGCGAAGCGGCTCATGGGCACGCTGTCACCGCCCGAGAAGACACCGGATCCGAGCATGAAGCCGAGGACCGGCTCGCTCACGCCGTAGGTCGCCTGGACGGCAGCGTTGGTGAAGCCCGCCTTCCAGCCGATGACCCGCTCGCCGCGAAGCACGAGCGCCTGCTCGACCGCGCGCTGCACCGCGTAGGCGTCCTCGAGACCGAGGTCCGCGTACTTCTCCGTGAGCGGCGCGACCTGCCCATGCCCAAGCCGGCTCATGAGGAGATGGTCGACGGCGGAATCGATGGCGATGGGCATGGAGGCGAGTCTCCTTAGCGCTTGCGTCTAGGCTTCTTTTTCACTTGTTTACGTGACCGCGCCTTAGGACGACCCTTAGGCTTGGGGCGAGGCGTGGAGCGGGCGGCGCGGCGGGAGGCGATGTGGCTCTCGTTCCGGGAGCCGACCGACCCCCGCACCACCGGTCCTGAGCGAATCGCGGTGATCCAGACCGTGAGGTCCTGCGCGAGCTCCGGGTAGCAGACGTCGCGATATGCCTCGAGCGCGCGCAGGGCTGCCGGGTCCTTCCAGGGCTTGAGGACGAACGGCGCGTCGGGATCCCTGGGGTCGAATGGCCCCTCGGTGCTCATCGGCATCACGATGTAGCGCCGTGTCAGCTCCGCCATGGTGCGCCTCCCGGTGTGAAAGTGCGGTCGACTGCCCGGGCAGAGTACGACGGCGCGGACGACTGCGCAATGAGGGATGTGGGGCGGGGAGCGCCCATCGCGGCGCTCCCCGCGGGGTTACTTCGAGCGGCTCGAGCTGCGGCGCGATTTCCCCTTTCGCGGAATGCGCGCCCCGGACCGGCGCGCCTCGCTCAGCGCGATCGCGACGGCCTGCTTCCGCTTTCGTACCTTACCCCCCGAGCCAGAGCGCAAGGAGCCATGCTTGTATTCGCGCATGACCTTGTGGACCTTGCGCCGGCCCTTGCCTTTGCTGGACGAGCGACGCGTCGAACGTCGAGCCATGCCGTGCCTCCCTTCGCGCCTTGCGCGCGTTGTATGTCGGGTGCCGCGCCTCAGAGCTCATCGGGCGCAGGGGGCTCGCCCACTCGCGACGGATCCCCGCCGCCGGGGGCGCGCTTGCGCCCGCTGGAGCCGGACCCCGGACGAGGCTGCGGCGTCCCGTCCGGCTCATCGCTCTCCCCCGCCACCGTGGCAAGGATCTGCACCACCACGTAGCCCGGTCCTCGATAGGCGCCGCTGATCTGGACCGTGCCCAGCCCCATCGCGGCGGCGCCGCGGACCGCGCGCTCGAGCGCCTTTTTCAGCGCGGCGTCAATGCCGTCGTCCGAATCGCTCTCGAGCACGGCGCGCGTCTCGATCATCGCCATCTCGGTGGGCGCGGCCCAGGCCGACGGCGCCATGAGCAGCATTGCCATGAGCGCCGCCCCGAGGACGGCCGCCAGTGTCGTCGGTCGAACGCCGTGCCTCGGCCAGTTCGTCATGTGCCGGTACCTCATGGTCCGATCGCCCGTGGGACCTACCGTCCGCCCTTGCACGTCCGCTCGTGCTCGTTCAGCTCGCGCTCCGTGTCGAAGCTCTTCCCGCACTTGCCGCACGTGAGCTGCGCCATGATGGGCTCACTCCTTTCCGCGCCTTCGCGGCGGCGGCGCGGGCCCGCGATCCACGCGCGCGCCCGCCTCGCTCCAGACTCTGCTGGAGCGCATCCATGAGATCGATGACCTTGCCGCGAGGCGCCGGGGGCGCCGCGACCGCCGCGGCCTTGCCCGCGGCCTTGCGCCGGATCGCCTGTAGCACCCGGGTCCGGAACTCGTCGTGATGGCGGGAGGCCTCGTAGCGGGGCCGTGCCAGCTCGTCGATCAGGCGCCGCGCGAGTTTCTGCTCCGCGGGCTTCACCGCGCCCCTCTCCACGTCGGGCGCATCGCGGACCTCGTCCGCGTAGTACATCGTGTGGAGCATGAGCACGCCGCTCGCGGCACGGATGAGCACCAGGCTGGCCTTGCCGCGCAGCATGAAGTGGGCGATGCCCACGCGCCCGGTCTCGGTGAGCGCCGTCTCGAGCAGTCGGTACGGGCGCGCCCCGCCCCGGTCCGGACCGAGAAAATACGCCTCATCGAGATAGACGGGATCGACGCTCTCGAGCGGGACGAACTCCATCAGCTCGATCTCGCGCGAGCGGGGGCCGACCAGGGCTTCCATCTCGTCCTCGCTCATGCGCACGAAGCGGCCCTTCGAGACCTCGTAGCCCCTGACCAGCTCCTCGCGGCCGACGACGCGGTGGCACACCGGGCAGAACCATTGGGTGCGAACACGACTGCCGCACTTGGCATGGAGCATGTGGAAGGAGACGCGCCGACTTACCGCCGCCGGGTAGAGACGGACGGGTATGGCGACCAGCCCCAATGCGATCGTTCCCGAGCCGAGCGGGCGCGCCGACATGCGGATGAGGGCAGCAAGCGATGTGCCACGATGAACAGGCCGTGATTGCGGCAGGTTCGGAACGATGCGGCCCTCGGCGGACCGGGAACCGCGGTACGTATGATCCGGGTAGGAACGAACGACGGCCGGTTGTGGGGAAGGCCGCGTGGGACAATCTCGCCATGCGCGCCATGCTCCTGGACGGCCCCGCGCCGATCGGATCGTCGCCGCTCCGGCTCGCATTGATCGCGACGCCCGAGCCGGCCCCGGGCGAGATCCGGGTCGCCGTGCACGCCTGCGCGGTGTGCCGCACGGATCTACACCTCGTCGAGGGCGACCTGCCGCTGGCCCGCCGGCCGCTCGTTCCCGGCCATCAGGCGGTGGGCCTGGTGGACGCGCTCGGCGACGGCGTCACTCGCTTCTGCCGCGGCGACCGCGTCGGCCTCGCCTGGCTGCGCTCGACGTGCGGGACCTGCCGGTTCTGCACGGCGGGTCGCGAGAATCTGTGCGAGGCGTCGACCTACACGGGATGGACACACGACGGCGGCTACGCCGAGGCGTGCTGCGTGCCGGAGGCGTTCGCCTACCCCATTCCCTCGGTGTGGACCGACCTCGAGGCGGCGCCCCTGCTCTGCGCCGGCATCATCGGCTACCGCGCGCTCCGCCGCAGCGAGGTGTCGCGCGGCGGCCGGCTGGCGCTCTACGGCTTCGGCTCGTCCGCCCACGTGACGCTGCAGGTCGCGCGGCACTGGGGCTGCGAGGTCTTCGTCTCCACGCGCCACGCCCGGCACCGCGCGCTCGCGCGCGAGCTGGGCGCGGCGTGGGTCGGCGGACCCGGCGAGCGGCTGCCCGCGCCGGCGGCGGCCGCCATCATCTTTGCACCCGCGGGAGAGCTCGTGCCGGTCGCGCTGCGCGACCTCGACAAGGGCGGCACGCTGGCGCTGGCCGGCATCCACATGAGCGACGTGCCGGCGATGACCTATGAGCCCCATCTCTTCTGGGAAAAGACCATACAGAGCGTGACCGCCAACACGCGGGCCGATGGCGAAGCCCTGCTCGCCGAAGCGGCGGCGATCCCGCTGCGTCCCCGGGTGACGTCGCGGCCGCTCGACGCGGCCAACCGGGTTCTCGCGGACCTGCGCGACGATCGGCTGGAGGGCACCGCGGTGCTGACCCTCGACTCTCCCGCATCCGCGCGATAGAATCGAGCCCCGCATGGCCCGCCACCTCTGTATCGTGGCCCGCGAGAACTCGCCGCTCTACGGCTACCTGACCATTGCGTTCCGGGAGCGCCCCCCCGGCGCGCCCACGATCGACATCGTGCTCGATCGGCGCCAGGCGAACGTGCCGGTCGCCGGCGTCACCGAGCGGCGCCAGCACTCGGCGATCGATGAGGCTGTGCGGGAGCGCGGCTACGCGATCTACACCGGACCGGGCGGTGGCGCCCCCAGCCTCCACGACGAGGCGTTCATCGAGCGAGCCATCGGCCTCCTGGCCGACGTCGAGCGCCGGGGGCCGCTGGCGCTGCGCTTCAATGCGCGGCGGCGCCGGGCGCTGATCACGGCGGTGGGCCGCGGCGTCATCACGGTGCTCGTGCTCGCGCTCGTGGTCGCCGGCATCCTCCGCCTGGGCGGGCTGGCCCGCATCGCCGACGCGGCCACCGCGCTCGCGGGAGACACCGTGACGCGGATCGAGGGAGCCTGGCACTCACTGCGCGGTCAGCCCGAGCCGCGCGACGTACGCCAGGCCCGCGCGCCCGCGTCGAGTCCCAACCCGCCCACGCGGGCGCCCGAGACCCCGGCGGTCGATCCCGCCCCGGCCACGCGGGCGCCCGAGACCCCGGCAGTCGATCCCACCCCGCCCCGGGCCGAGCGCACGCCCGCGGCCACGCCGGCGCCTGCCCCACGCGCCCCGGTGACCCCACCGGCGCCGACGCGCGCGCCCGCAGCGGACCCATCGCGCGCGCCGGCCGCACCACGCGATGTCGCCGCCCTCGAATCCCGGCCTCTCCCCTCCTTCACGGGCCTCTTGCCACGGATCGAGATGTCGCGGCAGGCGAGCGCGTCGAACGGCGGCGTCGTGTACGTGCTGCGGGTGACGGACTCCGGCGGAGAGCCCATCTCGGGAGCGCAGGTCTGGCTCCTCGGGCGGAGCGCCGATGGTCGGACCCGCGAGGTCCAGCTCGACGAGGGCGATCGACGGGGCGTCTACCGCAGCAGCCCGTTGCCGCCCGACCACGTCATGCCGCCGAGCCTCAATGCGCGGGTGTACTTCAGCAACATGCGGGTCGAGATTCCCCTCGACCATTGACGCGGCCGGCCGCCGCGCCCGCCCGGCCTCGGAGCTAGCTCGCGAAGGCGTCGCGGGCCAGCGGGGGGCGAACGTCGGCGCCGGAGAACAGCACGGTGGCGATGATCTCCACGCTCGCGCCGCCGCCCAGCCCCTGACAGCCGATCGCCGCCCGCGTGGGCTTGCCCCGCGCGCCGTAGAGCTCCACGAGGAAATCCGCCGCCCCGTTGATGACCCGGGGCTGATCGTTGAACCCCGGCGCGGAGTTCACGAAGCCCAGCACGTGGACGAACTGCTGGATGCGCTCGAGGTCGCCCAGCGCGTACTTGAGCACGGCCAGCGTGCTGAGCGCGGCGTACCGCGCGGCCTCCGCGCCCTGGGCCAGCGTGAGCGTGCTCCCCACCACGCCCGGGAGGTACGGCTTACCGTCCTTCACGGGAGTGGTGCCGCAACAGTAGAGCAGCCCCTGCACCGGATAGTGGGAGATGAAATGCGCGCCGGAGGGATTCACCTTGTAGAGCTCGACCAGGTCCGGCACCGTCATGCCCATGCGCGCCAGCCGCCCCTCGATATCCATCGCCTTCTCCCGCCCGCGCTCGCCTCAGTCGAGGCCGTACAGCTCGGCGACGTTGTCGTGGACGAACAGGTTGCGCTCCTCGTCGCTGAGGTGCGCGGCGTGCTTGGCGAGCAATTCCTGCGACGATGGCCAGGTAGAGTCGGAGTGCGGGAAGTCGTTGGCCCAGAGTAGGCGATGGATGTTGCAGAGATCCTTCACCTGGAAGGCCACCCAGTCGTCCTGGAACGTGGTGTAGACATTCTCGCGGAAGTACTCGCTGGGCATCCGGGTAATCGTGCCTGCGGGCAGCCAGTAGCGATGCCGGTCGTAGGCGTGATCCATGCGATACATGTAGTGCGGCACCCAGCCCGCGTCGGCTTCCACGCTCACCACCCTGAGCCGCGGGTGGCGCTCGAACACCCCGCCGAGCACGAACGTGCCCAGGATGTCCTGGCATCCGCGGATGATGCTGAGAAAGGCGTTGAGCTTGGGCCCGCGGACCCGCCGATCCAGTCCATCCTCCCGGCTGGTCAGGATGTGGAAGGACAGCGGCATGGCGAGGTCCACCGCCTCTTCGTAAAACGGGTCGTACATCGGGTCATCGTAGTCGGCCACGGCGGGATTGCCCGGCATCATGACGCCACGCAGCCCCAGCTCCTTCATGCGGCGCAGGTCCCGGATCCCGTCCTCCACCGAGCGCATCGCGGTCTGCCCGACCCCGATCAAGCGGTCGGGATGCGCCCCGCAGAACTCGGCGATCCAGAGGTTGTAGGCGTCGAAGCACGCCTGCTTGTAGTCGAAGTCGGGGTGATTGCAGATCACCATGCCGACCGTGGGGTAGACGACCTCCGCGGAGATGCCGTCGCGGTCCTGGTCGGCCATGCGCGCCTCGGGATCCCAGCCCCCGCGGTGCAGCTCCTCGAAGCGCACGCCCCACATCGTGAGCTCGCGGGCGTCCTTCCCCGCCGCCGCCACCAGCCCCATGGGAATGGTCTTCTCCATGCCGTCCACCACGAACACGTCGCCCCGCTTGGCATCGCGCTCGATGTGGGGCGCGCGATCCCTGAAGCGGCGATCGATGCGGTCCACGTACGTGTTCGGCGGCTCGGTGACGTGCGAGTCGGCAGAGATGAGAGGCTTGCGCATGCGGGGCGTCTCCTACACGTCGGCGGTGGCGCCGATGACGGGGCTGAAGCGCTCCATGCGCTCCAGGCTCTCCGACAGCGCCTCGGCCCGGAAATCGATGATGATCTCGCTCACCCCTGCGCGGGCGAACTCGGCGACGTCCTCGGCAATCTGGGCCAGGCCGCCGGTGAAGGGCCGCCGCTCGCCGCCCGCGTCCAGCGGCTGGCTCGCGTCGTAGACGGGCGCCTTGTACGAGATGGTGAGCTTCGCGAAGTCGCGCTGTTCCGCGTCGGTGAGCCGACGGAGCTCGTCGAGAGAGGCGGCCAACTCCGGGATGCGGAGCGGCACGGCGGGGTTTGCGCCCACGGGGTGCCAGCCGTCCCCATAGCGCGCGGCGCGCCGGAGCGCGACCTTGCTGTGTCCGCCGATCCAGATGGGTGGATGGGGCTTCTGCACCGGCTGGGGCAGGCAGCGGATCTGGTCGAAGCGGTAGAACTCTCCCGCGAACGAAGCCGGGCTCTGCGTCCACAGCGTCTTGAAGATGCGCAGGTACTCGTCCGACACCGCGCCGCGGCGGTCGAAGTCCGGCGTATCGAGCGCGCGGAACTCCTCGCGCATCCAGCCCACCCCCGCGCCCACCGTGACCCGGCCGTTGGAGAGCACGTCGATGGTGGCGAGCATCTTGGCCGTCACCACCGGGTTCCGGTGCGGCAGGATCATCACGCTGGAAACGATGCGGAGCGCGCGCGTCTTCGCCGCCACGAAGGCCATCAGCGTGAGCTGTTCGAGGGCGTCGCCGCCGCCCGGGAACGCGCCGCTCACCGTGTACGGGTACTTGGAGTCGATGCGCACTGGAAACACGATGTGGTCGGACACCATCACCGACGTGAAGCCCAGCGACTCCCCCTGCACGAGCAGCGTCTCCAGGGCCTCTGGCGTCGCCGTCAGCCCGCGGGTCGGGAGGTAGAAGCCGTAGCGCATCAGGCGAGCTCGGGGATCACCCAGAGCGGCCGCTGGCCCGCGGCGACACGCTGGATGTTGTCGAAGCCGTTCCGGAAGCGCGCGGTCCAGTTCTCCCAGGTCGGGCCCGCGGTGTGCGGCGTGAGGGTCACGTTGGGGAGGGCGAACAGCGGGTGATCCTTCTTCGGCGGCTCCTCGGTCATCACGTCGAGCCCCGCCCCCGCGATCTGCCCCGACGTGAGCGCGGCGTGCAGCGCGACCTCGTCCACCACGGGGCCGCGGCACGTGTTGATCAGCACCGCGCTCCGCTTCATGATCCCGAGCTCGCGGGCGCCGATCATGCCGCGGGTGCCGTCGTCCAGGGGCACGTGCAGGCTCACCACGTCGGACGTGCGGAGGAGCTCGTCGAGCAGGACGAAGCGCACCCCGAGGGCGTCCGCCGCGTCCTCAGAGAGCCGGCAGATGTCGAAGTACTGGACGCGCGCGTCGCACGCGACGATCCGCCGCGCCACCTTCTTGCCGATGTTGCCGAGCCCGATGAGCCCCACCGTGCGCCCGGCCAGCTCGCCCACCCGCGCGTCGGCGGGATCGGCCACGCGCCAGCGGCCCGCCACCACGTCGTTGTGGAAGCGCACGAGGCGCTTGAGCACGGCGAGGGTGAGCATGAGGGTATGCTCGGCCACCGCGATCGCGTTGGCGCCGCCGTTGTTCGAGACGGGCACGCCGGCCTTGCGCGCCGCTTCCACGTCCACGTGGTCGTAGCCCGCGCTCAGGAGCTGGACGAGGCGCAGCTTGGGCGCGGAGCGGAAGAACTCGCCGCCCATGCGCCGGGCCAGGCCGAGATAGAACTCGGCGTCCGCCGCGGCTTCGATGAACTCGGGCGTGCCCACGTCCGCCACCACGAGCTCGTAGCCAGGGGGCACGAGGGCGCGCGCGATCTCGAGCACCGGCGCGGGCTGCTTGGGGGCGAAGAGGATCTTCACGGCTGGGCGAGCGGAATCGTCGCGGTCAGGCATGGCTGGCTTCCATGGACGCGGGTGGTGTGCCCGTCCCCCGTGGTGTCTTCCACGAGACGGGCGTCGCCGGGTCCGAAGACGTGCGTCGAGCCGTCCCCCAGTCCGATCTCGAGCTGGCCGGACAGGATGATCACGAACTGCCGGCGGGGCGCCGGATGCCAGTCGATGAATCGACCCGCAGGGTCCTCGCGAAAAGATATCTGGGTGGTCGCGAGACCCTTCGCCCACTCCGGATGGTGGGCGAGGTCGATGCGCTCGATGTGTGACTGCCCGTCAGGGCCGGTGTAGAGCCGGAACGTGCCCATGCGCCCCCTCCCCGGGGGATGCTAGCACAGGCGCGCCATGACCTCCTCCGCGAACAGGGTGAGCGCGGACTCGCGGGCCACGAAGCCGGCGTCCGGCACCTGGGGCAGCAGGATGATGCGGCGGATCTCGGGCACCGTGGCCACGCGGCTCACCTGGGCACGCACCTCGTCGGGGGTGCCGGCCAGCGCCATCAGGTCCACGAGCCGATCCGGCACCAGCTCGCGATGGCGGGCGGCGGCGGTCGCGTGCTGGAAGGCGTCGTACTCGCGGCGCAGGCGCTCCACCAGCGGCCGGTCCGAGTCGCTGAACGGCACGGGCAGCGGGTGCCGGAGCGCGGAGGCGACGCGTCCGCGCGCATGGTCGCGGGCCAGCACGCCGTCGCGCGCGACCGAGAAGGGCGCCCAGAGCCCCACGTCGAGGTCGTCGAGCGTGCGGCCGGAGGCGCGTGCGCCCACCGCCACGTGCGTGAGCCCCGCACGCAGGATGGCGGGATCCACGCTCGCGTACATGATGACCCCGTCGCCGACGCGGCCCGCCGTCTCGAGCATGCGCGGCCCCGAGCCCGCCGCGTAGACCGGGATGCGTCGCGGCTCGCGCAGCCAGGCCAGGCGTCCCTCGGTGCCGCTCTCGAAGCGGATCGCCTCGCGCCGCGTGAGGCGGTGGAGCGAGGTCGCCATCGCCTCCAGCGTGGCGACGCGCGCGGTCTGGGCGAGGGTGAGCCCCATGGTCTGCGCGGCGCTGCCCCCGGTGCCCACGCCCACCACCACGCGCCCTGGCGCAAGCTCCTCCAGGGTGGCCGCCGCGCTCGCCGTCACCGAGATGTGCCGGGTGTGGGGCACCGTGATGCCGGGGCCGAGACGGATGCGCGAGGTCGCCAGCGCGCAGGCGGTGAGCGTCACCCAGAGCTCGCGGCAGACGAGATGGGTGTCGGTGATCCAGGCGGTGTCGTAGCCGAGCGCCTCGGCCAGCTTCACCTGCTCGACGATGATCGGGACGGGCTGGCTGCCGAGGATGCCGACGTCGAACTTGATCGGGGCGCTAGGCGTCGCGCGGCTCCGTCTTGATGAAGCGCCCGCTGCGGAGCTCCTGCAGCGTCTGCTCGATCTCCGCGCGGGTGTTCATGACGAACGGGCCCCAGCGCGCGATCGGCTCGCGGAGCTGGCGCGCGGAGGCGAGGAGGAAGCGGCCGCCGCCCGTCCCGGCCGAGGCCTCCACCACGTCGCCGTCCGCGAAGATCACCAGCGCGGGCGCGCGCACCTCCTCTTGGCCGGGGAAGCGCACCTCACCCGCGTCCACGTAGGCGAAGGCGGTGTGCCCCGCGGGCACCGCCTCGCGGAAGCGGGCGCCCGCGGGCAGCGTCACGTCGACGAACTTGGGCGCGACGGCCAGCCCCTCCACCGGCCCCGCCAGCCGCCCGCCGTCCGCCTCGCCGGCGATGGCACGGACGCGCGCCCCCTCGCCGGTCTCCACCTCGGGCAGCCGGTCCGCCACGAGATCGCGGTACTTTGGCCGGCTCATCTTCTCGGCGGCGGGCAGGTTCAGCCAGAGCTGCAGCCCGCCGATCCCCTCGGGCCGGACCTGCGGCATCTCCTCGTGGAGGATGCCGCTGCCCGAGGTCATCCACTGGATGTCGCCGGCGCCGATGCTGCCGCGATGCCCCAGGGAATCGGCATGGCGCACCTCTCCGGTGCGCACGATGGTCACCGTCTCGATCCCGCGGTGCGGATGCACGGGGAAGCCGGCCTCGTAGTCGGCGGGCACGGTGGACTGGAAATGATCGAGAAGCAGGAACGGATCGAGATGGTCGAGCCCGCGGGTCCCGATGCTGCGCCGCAGATGCACCCCCGCGCCCTCCACCACCGGCTCCGGTGTGATCACCCGGCTGACCGCCCGCACGCGCTCGCCCATCGCCGGCCCTCCCCGCGCCATCATCTCACCGTTTTCGGCTATGATTCCGGCGATGTCACACCGAGGAGGATCGTGATGGCGGGACCACGTCTGGCGGGCAAGGTGGCGATCGTGACGGGGGCGGGCTCGCGCGCCGAGGGCATCGGCAACGGCCGCGCCACCGCGGTGGTGTTCGCGCGCGAGGGCGCGCGCGTGCTGTGCGTTGACCAGAGCAAGGACGCCGCCGAGGCGACGCGCGCGATGATCGCCGTCGAAGGGGGCGAGGCGGCGGTGTTCGCAGCCGACGTCACGCGGAGCGGCGACTGCCGCGCCATGGTGGAGGAAGCGGTCCGACGCTGGGGCCGGCTCGACATCCTCGACAACAACGTCGGCATCGGCGGACGCGCCACCGTCGTCGAGGTCGAGGAGGGCGACTGGGACCACATGATGCGGGTCAACGTGACCAGCATGATGCTGGCGTCCAAGCACGCCATTCCCGCAATGACGAAGGGCGGCGGCGGCGCCATCGTCAACATCTCCTCCATCTCCGCCCTCCGCCCGCGGGGCCTCACGCCCTACACGGTCTCCAAGGGGGCGGTGATCGCGCTCACGCGCGCCATGGCGGTCGACCACGCCGCCCAGGGCATCCGCGTGAACTGCATCGCGCCCGGCCCGGTCTACACGCCGATGGTGTACGCGGCCGGCATGAGCCCCGAGCTGCGCGACCAGCGACGGCGGGCCTCTCCGCTCGGCGTCGAGGGCACCGGCTGGGACATCGCCCACGCCGCGCTCTTCCTCGCCTCCGACGAGGCGCGCTACGTCACCGGCGTGGTGCTGCCGGTGGACGGCGGGGTCACGTTGACGAGCGCGTCCCGCTGAAGATCCGCGACTTGAGCTTCGACGGCACCCAGCGGGCCACCCGCCGGGCCACCGCGGCGAAGGCGTCGAGCGAGGCGGGATCGCCGGGCCAGTAGCGCAAGAGCAGCGCCCGGTCCACGTAGGTCAGGAGCCCGTCCAGGACCACTGCGACCAGCAGCACGTCGTCCAGATAGCCGATCACGGGCAGGAAGTCCGGGATCAGGTCGATCGGGCTCGCGAGATACACGGCCACCGCGGCGAGGGCGATCTTGGCCGCCTTCGGCATCGTGCGGTCGGCCATCAGCGAGGCGATCATGCGCGCCAGGCGCGGAAGGAACAGCGCCAGGTCGCGGAATCGCAGCGCCGCCATCGCCTCTACTCCAGGCTCTCCGCGACGAGCTCGGCGATGTCCTTCGCCTGCAGGGTCTCTTCGGCGCCCACCACCTTGCGCCCGAGATCGACCATGGCGAGGCAGAAGGGACAGGCGCTCGCGACCACGTCCGGCTTCACCGTCAGCGCCTCCTTGACGCGGATCACGTTGACCCGCTCCTCCGCCGGGGTCTCCATCCACATCTGGCCGCCCCCGCCGCCGCAGCAAAGTCCCCGCTCGCGCGCGCGCGGCATCTCGAGCAGGCGCAGGCCGGGCACATAGATGGCGGACTCGCGGGGGGCGTCGAAGATCCCGTTGTAGCGGCCGAGGTAGCAGGAGTCGTGGAACGCCACCGCCTTGTCGAGGGGCTTCACCGGCTGGATGCGACCCTCGCGAAGCAGGTCGCGGATCACGACCGAGTGATGGACCACCTCGAAATCTCCGCCGAACTGCGGGTACTCGTTCTTGAGCGTGTTGAAGCAGTGTGGGCAGTGGCTGACGACTTTCTCGAAGGCGTACTGCTTGATGTTCCCCACGTTCTCGTCCGCCAGCATCTGATAGAGGTACTCGTTGCCGAGCCGCCGCGCCACCTCGCCGTGGCAGCGCTCCTCCGCCATGACGCCGAACGACACCCCAGCCTTCTTGAGGATCTTCACCACCGCTCGCGCGATGGCCTGGTTGCGGCGATCGTAGGACGCCGAGCAGCCCACCCAGTAGAGGTACTCCACAGGCTTGCCCGCCTCCAGCACCGGCACGTCGAGCCCCTCCGCCCAGGCGAAGCGCTCGGCGGGGGCGAGCCCCCACGGGTTGCCCGCCCGCTCGATGTTCTGCAGGGTCATCGGCGCGGTGGACGGGAGCGTGCCCTCGGAGAGCGTGAGATAGCGGCGAAGGTCGATGATGGTGTCGACGATGTCGATGTGGGCGGGACACTCCTGCACGCAGGCCATGCAGGTCGTGCAGGCCCACAGCTCGTCGGCCTTGATGATCTCGCCGTGGATGGGCCTCGTGTCCCCGTCCAGCATGTAGCGCTTGAGCTTGACAATGATGGCTTTGGGGTTGAGCGCGCTACCCGACATAGTCGCCGGGCACGCGTCCTGGCAGCGGCCGCACTCCACGCATGCATCGAAGTCGAGCCGCCGCTTCCACGAGAACTCCTCGAACTTCGAGATGCCGAGGCTCTCCGCCTCCTCGATGTTCTCGATCTTGGCGATGGCGCCCCGCGGCCCGAGCTTGGAGAAGAAGATGTTGAGCGGGGTGGTGAGGAGGTGCATGAAGTACGACCGCGGCAGAAGGGCGATGAACACGAACACCACCGCGGCGTGGAAGAGCCAGGTGCCGAGGTAGAGCCCGCGCAGCGCGCCCTCCCCCATCCCGGCGGCGAGGAAGCCCTGCCCCACCGCGTAGCCTACCGGCGACCACGGCGCCCACCAGGGTTTCACCGCGGCGAGCCGGCAGCCCTCCATCACGAAGCCCGTCACGTTGATCACGAACAGGATGAGGAGGGCGTAGGCGAACTGGGGGTCGGGATCCACGCGGGCGGGCCGCTTGATGAAGCGGCGGTAACATGCCATGCCCAGCCCGATGACGAAGAAGAGGCCGAAGAAGTCCAGCACCACCTCGTAGAACAG
>DASTYT010000023.1 GCA_035764725.1 Candidatus Methylomirabilota bacterium
GACGTGCTGAGGCGCGGGGACGCCATCACCGCCCTCGAGACGGCGCGGAGCCGGGGCTGGACGCGCTACATCGGCTACAGCGGCGACGGCGGCGCCGCGCGCTGGGCGGTGGAGTCGGGCCGCTTCGACACGCTCCAGACCTCGGTGAGCATCGCGGATCAGGAGGCCATCGAGCTGACGCTGCCGCTCGCACGCGAGCGTGGCCTCGGCGTGATCGCGAAGCGGCCCATCGCCAACGTGGCCTGGCGCTACGCCCGGAAGCCCGCCGAACCCTACTACCAGGACTACTGGGAGCGGCTGCGCGAGCTGGACTACCCGTTCCTGCGCGGCGCGGCGCGCGACGGCGTGAAGACGGCGCTGCGCTTCACCCTGGGCGAGCCCGGCGTGCACACCGCCATCGTGGGCACCACCAAGCCCGAGCGCTGGCGGGAGAACGCCGCCCTGCTCGGGGACGGCCGGCTGCCCGAGGCCCAGCGCGAGGCCATTCGCGCGCGGTGGAAGGCGGTGGCCGGGCGAGACTGGGTCGGCCAGATCTGAGCGGCCTCATCTGATATGATCACCGCCACGAGACCCCAGACCTTCTCGTCCCTCGTCCCGCAAAGGAGCGCGTCATGACCGACCGGCTCATCTCGGGCGACAATCACATCGACCTGACCTATTGCCCGCCCGACCTCTGGTCGTCCCAGGCGCCCGCCAAGTGGAAGCTCCTGGTGCCCCGGGTGGAAGAGCTGGAGGACGGCTGCCACTGGTTCGTGGACGCGATCGACCGCGGCATGTGGAACGGCGTGGGGCCCGGCTTCCTCCCGTACACGAAGGGGGTCTTCGCCCACATCGACGAGATGAAGGACGTGGGCTTCGAGTGGAGCTATCAGCGGGGGGCCAAGCCGCGTCCCACCACCCCGGAGCTGCGGCTGGCCGATCTGGACCGCGACGGCGTGGACAAGGAGATCATCTACGGCTGTCTGATGATCAACGATCTGATCGCCGACGGCGCGCAGCGCGCGTGGGCGAACTCGATCTACAACACATGGGCCGCGGACTTCGCCAGGGCGAGCGATCCGAGCCGCGTGTTCCCCCTTGCCATCATCCCCAACAACGACCCCAAGGACGCGGCCGCCGAGGTGCGGCGCTGCGCCAAGCTCGGGCTTCGCGGCGGCGACCTCGCCTTCAAGCGCATGGGGCTGCCCATCTATCACCGGGACTGGTACGCCCTCTGGGAGGCGGCGGCGGAGTGCAATTTCCCCATCTCCTTCCACTCCACCGGCTTCAAAGGTCTCCGCACGCCCGACACGCCCGCGATGGAGAAGGAGTACATGGTGCAGTGGCGGTTGGTGCGCTCGGCGCTCTTCCAGCTCGACACCATGGAGGTGCTGGTGTCGATCATCGCCTCCGGCGCCTGCGAGGCCTATCCGAACTTCAAGTTCGTGCTCGGCGAGTCGGGCGTGACCTGGCTTCCCTACGTCTTCGACCGGCTCGACACCGAGTACGAGGACCGCGCGCGCCAGCTCGGCTTCAAGCTCAAGCCGAGCGACTACTTCCGGCGTCAGGGGTTCGTCACCTATCAGCAGGACCAGTACCTCGAGCCGATCGTGCCGCTGATCGGCGAGGACAACATCATCTGGGGCGCCGACTACCCGCACCCCGATTGTCTGTGGCCGAACTCGCACACCATCCTCGGGAAAAACCTCGCCGGATTCTCCGACAAGGTTCGCCGCAAGATCACCCACGACAACGTGGCCAGGCTCTACAACCTGTAGGAAGAGAGAGGAACCGTCCCATGCCGGCGTCCACGCTCGAGATTCCCTCGCTGAAGGGCAAAGTGTCTGCGGAAGAATGGGCGGTACGCGTCGACCTCGCCGCCGCCTACCGTCTGGTGTCGCGCTACGGGTGGGAGGACCTCGTGTTCACCCACATCTCGGCGCGCGTGCCCGGCACCGAGGACCAGTTCCTGATCAACCCTTACGGCATCTTCTTCGACGAGATCACCGCCTCCAGCCTGGTGAAGATCGACCAGCAGGGTAAGAAGGTGGACGGCTCGCCCTTCCCGGTGAACGAGGCGGGCTTCGTCATCCACAGCGCCATCCATGCCGCGCGGCACGACGCCAAGTGCGTGCTCCACACGCATACGCTCAACGGGGTCGCCGTCTCGGCCCAGCGCGCGGGGCTCCTGCCCATCTCCCAGCACTCGATGTTCGTCCTGCGTAGCCTCGGCTATCACGACTTTGAGGGCCCTGCGCTCGACGACGCGGAGAAGCCGCGCCTCGTCGCCGACCTGGGGGACAACACCTCGCTCATCCTGCGCAACCACGGCCTTCTCACCGTGGGGGCGACGGTCGCGGACGCGTTCGTCGCGATGTACTACCTGGAGGCCTCCTGCGCCATTCAGGTGCGCGCCCAGAGCGGTGGTGAGCTGATCCCGGTGCCCAAGGAAGTGATGGACGAAGGCTATGCGCGCGTGTCGGCCGTGCAGCGTCCCCGCGGCGGCCAGGGCGCCCTCGTGTGGCCGGGGCTGCTGCGGCGGCTCGACCGCGCTGATACGTCCTACCGCGATTAGAGGACGAGCACCTCGCTGCCTAGCGGCGCTGGGCGGCGAGGTGCTCCAGCAGTAGCCGCGTCACCGCTGCGGGCGCCTGGTCCGTGGCGAAGTGTCCCACCCCCGGCAACACCTCGAAGCGATACAACCCCGTCACGTACTCGGCCGTCCAGCGCGCGGCGCTCGGGCCCACCGTCGAATCGGCGTCGCCCCAGATGTAGAGCGTGGGCACCGTGACGGGGCCCACCTCGGTGGTGGTGAGCGCACCCGCCGCGCGATACCACGCCAGCGCCGATTCCAGCGCAGGGTGGGTGCCGAGCACGGAGTAGTAGTCGGCGATGGACGCCTCGCCCACGCCGTTGTCGGCGAGGTTGCGCTTGAAGCGCTGCCCGTCATGTTCGAGAAGCGCGTCCGCCGTCTTCGGGTCGTGGAACGCCTTGTGGTGGCGCGAGCGGTGCTGCTGCTCGTCGGCGTTCTCGCGAAAGGCGCGCCGGAAGGCCGCGGGATGCGGACGCGACAGCACCGTGAGGGACGCGATGCGCTGCGGATAGCGATGCGCCGTCGCCCACGCCACGTGGCCGCCCCAGTCGTGCCCGACCAGATGAAAGGGCTTATCGCGGTGGCCTTCGGCGGCTGCGAGATCCAGGACGTCGGCGACCAGCCGGTCCACGGAGTACGCCGCGAGGTTCGCGGCGGGGTCGGGACGTACGCCGGGCGAATAGCCGCGCTGATCCGGCGCGACGGCGCGATAGCCAGCGGCGCCCAGCGCGGGCACCTGCTCGCGCCAGGAGTGCCGCGACTGAGGGAAGCCGTGGAGGAGCAGCACGAGCGGCGCGCCCGCGGGCCCGGCGACATCTGCGGTGAAGCGGCCTTCGGGTGTGGCGATGGCGGTGGTCGTGACCCCGGCGGGCATCGCGCAGCGATGCTATCATGTCACCCATGAGCGAACAGGCGATCCGCGTAGGATTCATCGGGGCAGGTGCCAACACGAAGCTCCATCACATCCCCAAGCTCCGCGCCCAGCCGGGCGTGGTCCTCGTCGGCGTCGCCAATCGCAGCAAGGCGTCGGGCGAGAAGGTCGCCAAGGAGTTCGACATCCCGAAGGTGTTCGGCGACTGGCGCGAGGTGATCGCCTCGCCCGACGTCGACGCCATCTGCATCGGCACCTGGCCCTACATGCACGCCGAGATGTCCATCGCCGCGCTGGCCGCGGGCAAGCACGTGCTCTGCGAAGCGCGCATGGCCATGAACGCGGGAGAGGGCCGGCGCATGCTCGAGGCCTCGCGCAAGGCGCCCAAGCTGATTGCCCAGCTGGTTCCTGCGCCGCACACGCTCGAGACCGATTCCACCATGACCCAGATGATCAAGGACGGTTACGTGGGCGACGTGGTGGCGGTGGAGCTCCAGGCCGCGCAGGGCCGCTGGGTGGATCCGGCGGCGCCGCTCCACTGGCGCCAGGACATCACGCTCTCCGGCCACAACATCCTCAACATGGGGATCTGGTACGAGGCGATGTGCCGCTGGCTGGGCCACGCCAAGCGGCTGACCGCGATGACTCGCGTCTCGGTGCCGAAGCGGAAGGACGCCGAGGGCAAGACGCACGACGTGAAGGTGCCCGATCACGCGGACATCCTCACCGAGCTGCCCGGCGGCGGTGTCGCCCACATGCGCTTCAGCGCGGTGACGGCGCTGGCGCCGTCGCCCGAGGTGTGGATCTTCGGCACCGAGGGGACGCTCCGCCTGGAAGCCGATGCGAAGAGACTCTCGGGAGGCCGCAAGGGCGAGACGGCTCTGAAGGAGATTGTCATCCCGAAGGAGAAGCGCGTGGGCTGGCGGGTGGAGGAGGAGTTCGTCAACGCCATCCGCGGCAAGGAGAAAGTCACGCGCACCAGCTTCGAGGAAGGCGTCCGCTACATGGAGTTCACGGACGCGGTGACCAAGAGCGCGACGACGGGTCAGACCGTCGACGTCACACCGCTCTAGGCCGGCGGCGCCCGTCGTGACCGCCTCCGCCGATCTGGCGGCCCTCTGGCCGCTCGATCCCGCCGTCACCTTCCTCAATCACGGCTCCTACGGTGCCTGCCCGAAGGCCGTGCTCGAGCATCAGGCCGCGCTGCGTGCCGAGCTCGAGGCCGAGCCCGTGCTCTTCCTCGGCCGCAAGCTCGAGGAGCGCCTCGATGTCGCCCGCGCCCGGCTCGGAGAGTTCGTCGGCGCTGACCCCGGCGACCTCGCCTTCGTCACCAACGCGACCGGCGGCGTGAACGCGGTGCTGCGCTCGCTCGCCTTCTCACCGGGGGACGAGCTGCTCACCACCGACCACTGCTACGCCGCGTGCAAGAACACGCTCGACTACGTGGCGTCGCGCTTCGGCGCCAAGGTCAACGTGGCCGTGGTGCCATTCCCGCTGGCGTCCCCTGACGAGGTGGTGGCGGCGGTGCTCGCCAAGGCGACGCCGAAGACGAAGCTCGCGCTCCTCGACCACATCACGAGCCCGACCGCGCTGGTCCTGCCGATCGCAAAGCTCGTGAGCGAGCTCGCCGCCCGCGGCATCGACACCGTCGTGGACGGCGCCCACGGGCCCGGCATGGTGCCACTGGATCTCCGTGCGCTGGGGGCTGCCTACTACACCGGGAACTGCCACAAGTGGCTCTGCACCCCCAAGGGCTCCGCGTTCCTCTACGTACGGCGCGACCGCCAGGCCGCCATTCACCCCCTCACGATCAGCCACGGCCACGTCGGCGAGCGAGAGGGGCGCACGCGCTTCCGCCTGGAGTTCGACTGGATGGGCACGAGCGACCCGACGGCCTGGCTCACCGTGCCCATGGCGATCGACTATCTTGGGTCGCTCGTGCCGGGCGGCTGGCCCGCGCTGATGGCGCGGAACCGAGCCCTCGCGCTCGAGGCGCGCGGCATCCTCCAGCAGACGCTGGGCGCCGCGCCGGTCTGCCCGCCGGAGATGGTGGGCTCGATCGCGAGCGTGCGACTGCCGGACAGTCCCCTCACGAATCCCAAGTGGCGGCAGCCCGATCCGCTGCAACCGCGCCTCTTCGGCGAGTGGGGCCTCGAGGTCCCCATCATGCGCTGGCCCGGGGCGCCCAAGCGGCTCGTGCGCGTGTCGTGCCAGCTCTACAACAGTCTCGAGCAGTACGTGAAGCTCGCCGACGCCCTTCGGAAAGAACTCGCCGCCGAGCCGCGCTAGCCGCGCCCCACAAAGGGCATCTTCGTCGCCATGATGGTCATGAACTGCACGTTCGTATCCAGAGGCAGCCGGGCCATGGCGAGCACGGCGTCGCCCACGTGCTTGACGTCGAAGAGCGGCTCGGGCGCGATGGTCCCGTTGGCCTGCGGCACGCCCTGGGACATCCGCGCGGCCAGCGGGGTCAGCGCGTTCCCGATGTCGATCTGGCCGCAGGCGATGTCGTACTTCCGCCCGTCGAGTGATGTGGATTTGGTGAGGCCGGTGATGGCGTGCTTGGTGGAGGTATAGGCCACCGAGTTGGGCCGAGGCGCGTGGGCGGAGATGGAGCCGTTGTTGATGATGCGGCCGCCGCGGGGCGTCTGATCCTTCATGATCTTGATCGCTTCTTGCGTGCAGATGAAGCAGCCGGTGAGGTTGGTGTCCACCACCGCCTTCCACTGCTCGAGCGTGAGGTCCTCCATCGGGATGGCCGGGGCGCCAATGCCGGCGTTGTTGAAGAGAAGGTCGAGGCGCCCGAAGGCCTCCTTGGTGCGAGCGAAGAGATTCCGGATCGAGCCCGCGTCCATCACGTCCGTGGGCACCACGAGAGCCCTAGGCGTGTTCGCGCCCGCCGCCTGCGCCACGCGCTCGAGCTGATCCTTGCGCCGGCCCGCCAGGGCCACGTGATAGCCGTCGGAAAAGAGGGCCAGCGCGGCCGCCTCACCGACGCCGCTGCCCGCGCCCGTCACGATCGCGACCTTCTTCCCATCAGCCATGTTGGGTCTCCTTTGTGTCGGGTGTGTCGTCAGCCGATCTGGTAGCGCTTCATCGCCGCGGGGTCGAACTCGAGCCCGAAGCCCGGTCGGGGCGGGACGACGATCTGGCCGTCCACGAGCGCCGGTGTCTCCTTGAAGAGCTCGAGCGTCCACGGCATGTATTCCACGGTGAGGCCGTTTGGGATGGCGGCGATCAGGTGCACGTGGAACTCGGGAATGAGATGGCTCACCACCGGCAGGTTGAACGCCTCCGCCATGCCCGCGATCTTCATCCACTGGGTGACGCCGCCCGCCCGCAGGAGGTCGATCATCACGATATCGATGGAGCGATGCTCGAGCATGTGGCGGAACGGCACGATGCCGTAGTGATACTCGCCGGCGGCGATGGGCGTGATCAAGTTCTCAGCCACGCGCGCAAGGCCCGGATAGTCGTCGTGAGTGACCGGGTCCTCCAGCCAAAAGAGCTGATAGGGCTCGATGCGATGCCCGATCTCGATGGCCTGGTTCACGCTCCACATCTGGTTGATGTCGCACATGAGATCGATGTCGGGTCCGATGGCCTCGCGCATCACGCGCACGCGCTCGATCGACTCCGCCACCGTGGCCTCGCTCCCGCACTGCATCTTCATCTGACGGAAGCCCATCTTCATGAGGCGTGGGCCCGCCTCAGCGAGATACTTGATCGGATGCGGCCGCATGAGGGCGCCGCTCGCGTACGTGGGCGCGCGGTCCCGCAGGCCGCCTAGCAGGGCGCACACCGACTGGCCCACCGCCTTCGCCTTGAGATCCCAGCAGGCGAGGTCCACCGCGGACAGCGCCAGCGCGTAGATGCCGCCGGGCCCGGCATGACTCGCGGCGCGGCGGCACTTGGCGGCGATGGCCTCGACGCGAGTCGGATCCTCGCCCACGGTGAGCCCGGCCAGGGTGTCCACCGCGGACTTGAGCGCCGGCGTCAGCGCACCGCCGAAGAAGGTAAGGCCGACGCCCACGATGCCCTGATCGGTGCCGAGCTCAAGCGTGACGAACTCGCGCGTGTCGGTGGATGGCGGTAGCCCGACCACCAAGGGGTTGTTCGCCGGCGTGCGGAGGACGCGAGTGGTCACGTGCGTGATCTTCATGGAGTCTCCATGGGCCCGGGGTGGGCGTCTATACTACCGCGGATGGCCACCACGGTGACGGCGCGGCTCGAGCAGTGGCTGACGGCGGAGGGCGCGCGCTTCCGCCTGTTCCAGCACGCCCCCGTCCATACCAGCGAGGAGGCGGCGCGCGTGCGCGGCACGCCCATCGAATCGGGCGCCAAGGCGCTGGTGATGCTGGCCGCGGACGCCCCCGTGCACGTGGTGCTGCCGGGCAGCCGCCGCGTGGACAATGCCAAGGTGCGAGGGATTCTCGGCACGCGCACCCTTCGCTTCGCCACGCCGGAGGAGCTGCTCGCCTTCACCGGCTGTGTACCCGGGGCCGTCCCGCCCTTCGGCAACCTCTTCGGCTTGCCGGTGCTGGTGGATGAAGCGCTGGCCGCCCGCGAGGAGATCGCCTTCAACGCCGGATCGAACTCTGCGTCCATCGTCATGGCCTGCGCGGACTTCCTCCGCCTGTCCGGCGCGCGCGTGCACCCACTCTCGAAGGAGTGAGCCGGCCGTGGCCCGGCGCGACCGTCGGTTGTTTCTGACCGTGTAGGCGACGAGTCGGGTTCGGGGATGTGGGCGGTGGAATCGCCCGGGGTGGCGCCGTTCGTCGGCTTCGTCGGGCTCGCCATCCCGCCGTTCCAGGCTCACTTCACGCCATGCGTGGAGACGGGCTGGCGCCTCGCCGCCGAGTTCTGGGGGCGCGGATACGCGACGGAGGCGGCGAGGGCCGCGATGGGGATGACTCGCTCGGAAGCCGACGATTTCGATCACGCCGCGTATCTCGACGACGATCGCGTCAGGCCGCATGTCCTGTATCGTATGAGCCGAGCCGCCTGGGAAAGGAAGGGAGCGCGCTGATGGACTTCCAGTACACGCCCGAGCAGGAGGCCTTCCGCCGCGAGCTGCGCGCCTGGCTCGCCGCCAATCTGCCCCGCGAGCTCTGTGTGGACGATCCCACCGACGAGCGCGTGGCGCCGGACCGCGCCACCTTCGAGAAGCGCGTGGCCTGGCAGAAGGTCATGTACAAGGCGGGCTGGGTCGGCATCTCGTGGCCCAAGGCCTACGGCGGCCGCGGCGCCACCCTGATGGAGCAGATCATCTACGACGAGGAGTGCTTCCGCGCCCGCGCCCCCGTGCTTCCCGGCTACTCCGGCATCGGCATGATCGGCCCCACGCTGATCGAGGTGGGCACGGAGGCGCAGAAGACGCGCTTCGTGCCGCGCATCCTCACCGCCGAGGACATCTGGTGCCAGGGCTTCTCCGAGCCGGGCGCGGGCTCGGACCTCGCCGGCCTGCGCACCCGGGCCGAGGACAAGGGCGATCACTTCCTCGTGAACGGCCAGAAGGTGTGGACCTCCGGCGCGCAGTTCGCGGACTGGATCTATCTCCTCGTGCGCACCGATCCCGCCGCGCCCAAGCACAAGGGCATCAGCTATCTCCTCGTGGACATGAAGACGCCCGGCATCACCGTGCGCCCCCTCGTGCTGATGAACGGGCACCGCCACTTCAACGAGGTCTTCTTCGTCGACGTGCCGGTGCCGAAGGAAAACCTGGTCGGCCGGCTCCACGCCGGCTGGGGCGTGGCCATGACCACGCTCATGTACGAGCGCAAGGCGGGCGGCGGGCGCGGCCACGACGATCAGATCGCGCGCCTGGGCGCCCTCGCGCGGGGCATGGCGATGAACGGCGCCCCCGCATGGGAGAGTCCGCTCGTGCGCCAGCGCTGGGCGCAGCTCCTGATCGAGGCGGCCGCCCTCAAGTACACGCGCTACCGGAACCTCACCCGGCAGCTCCGCGGCGACCCGCCCGGACCCGAGGGCTCCATCCTCAAGCTGTTCGGCTCGGAGCTGGGCGTGCGCATCGCCGACTTCGCGGGCGAGCTCCTGGGGCCGCGGGTGCTCCTGAATCAGCCGGCTGCGGATGTTCCGGACGCGGCGCGTTGGTACAATAGAGTTATCAGCGCGCGGCAGTACACGATCGCGGGCGGCACCAGCGAGATTCAACGGAACATCATCGGCGAGCGCGTGCTCGGTCTCCCAAAGGACTAGCCCGGGACCCTATCGGCCACCGGCCCGCGCGCACTCGCGGTGGATGGCCTCTCCCGCTGCCGCCATGACCATCGCGATGATCGCGGCGAGGGCGGCGAACACCGCCCACGCGGCCGCGTAGGAATCGCGCGACACCAGCACCGCGCCGAAGAGGGGCGCGCCCACCAGCAAGCCGACCACGATGACGCCGAAGGCGACCCCGCTCAGGAGGCCCGCGCGCCGCGGCCCGCCGGCTTCCGCGCTGGCGATGAAGTAGACGCCGACCCAGCCATGCGCGCCGATGCCGGCCACGAAGGCGAGTGTGAACGCGGTGAGGGGAGATCGCGCCGGAGCCAGCGCGTACGCCCCGAACACGAGCGCGCCTAGCAGCGACGAGAGCACGACCCACGGCGGCCGCCGGCCGCCCAGCCAGCGGTCGCTCGCCGCGCCCAGGGCCAGGCGCGCGACGGCGCCGCCCGCCTGCGCCGCGGCGACAAGGGCGCCGGCGGCCACCGCGCTCCAGCCCAGCACTTGCACGCCGTAGAGGGGCAGGTAGGCGAGCACAGCGGACTGGAGCATGCCGAGCGCGATGCCCGTCGCAAAGAAGACGAGAAGCGCGGGCCGCCGGATCCACCACCACGCGTCGTCGTCCGCCTGGGTACTCGCGGCATGGCCGGGGCGCGGGTCGGCCAGCGGGGCGAGCGGGCGCCACGAGGACAGCGCGGGCGCGGCGATGACGAGCGCGCAGGTGGCGACGGCGGCGCGCCAGCCGAGCCACGCCGCGATGGGCGGCAGCACCAGCGCCGAGATGACGCCGCCGACGGTGAGGCCCATCTGCTTGATCCCCATCGCGATGCCGCGCTCGCGCACCGGGAAGAGATCCACGATGGCCTTGCCGAGCACGGGATTCACCACGCTCCATCCCGTCCCCGCGACGATGAGGCAGGCGAGGAAGAGCCAGAAGCCTGGTGCGGCGGCGGCCAGCGCCAGCCCGGCGGCGGCGAGGGCAAGCCCGCCCAGGAACGTCGGCCGCACGCCCAGGCGATCCCCGAGGTGCCCCGCGGGAAGCGAGAAGAAGAGCCCGGGCAGGTAGACGCAGGGCACGATGAACGCGACGTCGAAGCGGGAGAGGCGGAAGCCCTCGACCAGGCTCGGCGTCAGCGGCGAGACCCCGAGCATGCCGAAGGCGCCGAGGCCGTAGGCGACGGTGAGAAGGGTGAGGAGGGGCCAGCGGCGCGCCACCCC
>DASTYT010000024.1 GCA_035764725.1 Candidatus Methylomirabilota bacterium
TGCGAGGCCTACGACGTGGTCATTTTCACCAGAGAGGGCGAGCACCTCCGCGTCGGCGCGCACCACGGGCCCATTCCCCTGGACTTCACCGAACAACCGATCCGGCCTGACTGGGTCACGGGACGCGCCGTGCTGGACCGCGCCGCCGTGCACATTCCCGACATCGCCCAGGACCACGGGTACGAGCTTGGCTCGGTGGCGCAGGCGGCCGCCTTTCGCGCCACCGTGGCCATCCCTATCCTGCGCGATGGCGTGCCCATCGGCGCCATCTCGCTGCTCCGCTCCGAGCCCGGCCCCTTCTCCGACCGCCACATCGAGCTGCTCCGGACCTTCGCCGACCAGGCCGTCATCGCCATCGAGAACGTGCGCCTCTTCAACGAGCTCGACGTCCGCAACCGCGACCTGACCGAGACCTTGGAGCAGCAGACGGCCACCAGCGAGATCCTGCGCGTGATCTCGTCCTCGCCGACGGACATCCAGCCGGTGCTCGACGCGGTCGCCGCGAACGCCGCGCGCCTGTGTGACGCGTACGACGCGCAGATCTACCGCGTGGAGGGGGATCGTCTCCAGCTGACTGCGTCGTTGGGGCCGATCCCGCCGAACGCGGGCGCGCCCATCAATCGCGGCTGGGTCACCGGCCGGTCGGTAGTCGACAAGCGGACCACGCACGTGCACGACTTGGCCGCGGAGTCCGAGAGCGAGTACCCGATCGCCAAGGAAACCCAGCGACGGTTCGGGCATCGGACGACCCTCGCCACGCCCCTCCTGCGAGAAGACCAGGCGCTCGGCGCGATTCTCATCCGTCGCATGGAAGTGCGCCCCTTCTCTGAGAAGCAGATCAAGCTCCTCGAGACGTTCGCCGACCAGGCGGTCATCGCCATCGAGAACGTGCGCCTGTTCAAGGAGCTGGAGGTCCGCAACCGCGACCTCACCCAGACCCTCGAGCAGCAAACCGCGACGAGCGAGATCCTCCGCGTCATCTCAGGCTCGCCCACCGACGTGCAGCCGGTCTTCGACACGATCGTGGAGCGTGCCCGCCGGCTCTGCGAGGCCGATTCCGCGTCGCTGCTCACCTACGACGGCACGCTCGTCCACATGGGCGCCATGTCGGATCAGACGAATCGCGAGCAGGCGCACGCGCTGCACGCGGCCTATCCGATGCCGGCCACCCGGGGCCACGCGTCGGGCCGCGCCATCCTCACCGGCCACGCGGTTAGCATTCCCGACGTGCGCGAGGATCAGGAATACGCGCTGGCCGATCTCCGGGACACGGTCGGGCTCCGGACCCTGCTCTCGGTGCCCATGATCCGGTCCGGTCAGCCCATTGGCGCCATCACCATGCAGCGCTGGGGGACCCCGCGCCCCTTCTCCGCCAAGCAGGTGGCGCTGCTGGAGACGTTCGCCGAGCAGGCGGTCATCGCCATCGAGAACACACGCCTGTTCAAGGAGCTGGAGGTCCGCAACCGCGATCTCACCGTGACCCTCGAGCAGCAGACCGCGACAAGCGAGATCCTCCGGGTCATCTCGAGCTCGCCCACCGACGTCCAGCCAGTATTCGACACGATTGCGCTGAGCACCAAGCGGTTGTGCGACGCGGAGTTCTGTCATATCTTCCGCTTCGACGGCAAACTGCTCCACTTCGTGGGCCACCACGGGCTGCCGTCCGAGGGAGTCGAAGCCATACGCCGCGCCTACCCGCTCCCGCCCGGCCGGACCAGCGCAGCGGCCCGGGCCGTCCTCAGCGGCCAGATCGAGCAGATCCCGGACATCGAGGCTGACCCCGACTATGCGCATGTCGCGATCGCCCGCCTTGTGACGTACCGGAGCATTGTGGCGGTTCCCTTGATGCAAGAGGGTCGCGCCGTCGGCGCGATCGCAGCGGGTCGATCGAGCACCGGACTGCTCCCCGAGCGCCAGCTCGAGCTGCTCAAGACCTTCGCCGACCAGGCCGTCATCGCCATTCAGAACGTGCGGCTCTTCCAGGAGCTCGACGCGCGCACGCAGGACCTCACACGCTCGGTGGGGGAGCTGAAGGCCCTTGGCGAGGTGAGCCAGGCGGTCAGCTCCACGCTCGACCTCGAAGCCGTGCTTGCGACCATCGTCAGCCGCGCCGTGCAGCTCTCGGGCAGCCACAGCGGCATCGTGTACGAGTTCGACGAGGCCACGGAGACTTTTCATGCCCGGGCCACCCACGAGATCACGTCCGAGCACCTCGAGGCCCTGCGCGCCGCGCCGATTCACCTGGGCGAAGGGGCAGTGGGCACCGCGGCGGCCATCCAGAAACCCGTTCAAGTGCCGGACATCCAGGACGAGCGGCAGCTCGTGGCGCACCAGGCGCGCGCGCACCTGATCCGCCAGGGCCTGCGCTCGCTCCTCGCCATGCCCCTCATCCGCGAGGGCCGGCTGTTCGGCGGCCTCGTCATCCTGCGCCGCGAGGCCGGGGAGTTCGCGCAGGAAGTCCTCACCACCATGCAGACGTTCGCGGCCCAGTCCGTGCTCGCGATCCAGAACGCGCGCCTCTTCGTGGAGATCCAGCGGCAGAAGCAGTACTCGGACGTGCTGGTGGAGTCGAGCCCGGTGGCCATCGCCACCATGGACCTCCAGGGCATGGTGGTGGGCTGGAACCCCGCGGCGGAACGGCTTTTCGGCTACCCCTCCGCCGAGGCCGTCGGCCGCAGCATGGAGGTGCTGGTGGCCACTCCGGAGATCCGCGACGACGTGCGCGGCAACGTGGAGCGAACGCTGGCCGGCGAGTGGATCCGCGATATCACGCGCCGGGTTCGCAAGGACGGCTCGCTGATCGACGTGGAGATCTCCTCGGTGCCCGTCATAGTGGAGGGCGCGCGCGTCGGCATGATCGCGATCTATCACGACATCACCGAGCTGCTCCAGGCCCGCCGCGAGGCGGAGGCGGCCAACGAGGCCAAGGGCGCGTTCCTCGCCACCATGAGCCATGAGATACGCACGCCCATGAACGCGGTGATCGGGATGAGCGGGTTGCTCCTCAACACGAGCCTCAGCGCCGAGCAGCGCGAGTACGCGGAGATCGTCCGCCAAAGCGGCGACACGCTGCTCACCGTCATCAACGACATCCTCGACTTCTCGAAGATCGAGGCGGGGCGGCTCGAGCTGGAGACACAGCCGTTCGACCTGCGCGAGTGCGTGGAAGGCGCCCTCGACCTCGTGGCCACCCGCGCCGCCGAGAAGGGCCTCGATCTGGCCTATCTCCTCGGCGAGGGCACGCCGGGCGCCATCGTGGGCGACGTGACGCGGCTGCGCCAGGTGCTCCTGAATCTCCTGTCCAACGCGGTCAAGTTCACCGAGCGCGGCGAGATCGTCCTGTCCGTGACCACGCGCCGGCCGGACGATGCCGGCGGGCTCCCCGAGCTCACGTTCTCCGTCCGCGACACCGGCATCGGCATTCCCGAAGACCGCCTCGGGCGGCTCTTCCAGTCGTTCAGCCAGGTGGATGCCTCCACCACGCGCCGCTACGGCGGCACCGGGCTCGGCCTCGCCATCAGCCAGCGCCTCACCGAGCTGATGGGCGGCCACATCACGGTGACGAGCGACGTCGGCGTGGGCAGCGAGTTCCGCTTCACGCTTCGCGCGGCGCCCGCCGCCGCCCCCGTCCCCACGCGCCGGGACCTGACCGGCGTGCAGCCGCCGCTGCGCGGCAAGCGCGTGCTCGTGGTGGACGACAACGCCACCAACCGCCGCATCCTCGCCTCGCATCTCGAGGTGTGGGGCATGCTCGCCCGCGTCTCCGAGTCGCCGCTCGAGGCGCTCGCCTGGCTGGGCGGCGGCGAGCGCTTCGATCTCGGCATTCTTGACATGCACATGCCGGAGATGGACGGGGTAGCCCTCGCCCATGCAATTCGCGAGCGCGCGAACGGTCCCGCGATGCCCCTGATCCTTTTCACGTCGCTGGGCCGGCGCGAGGCGCGCGCGGACGAGGAAGGATTCGCCGCCTACCTCCACAAGCCCATCAAGCCGTCCCAGCTGTTCGACGCGCTAATCTCCGTCCTCGGCGACCAGCCCGTGCACGTGCCGGAGCGGGGCACGGTACGCACCGAGCTCGACGCCGAGATGGCGACCCGTCACCCGCTGCGCATCCTCCTCGCCGAGGACAACGTGGTGAACCAGAAGGTCGCCACCCGCCTCCTCGGCCAGATGGGTTACCGGGCGGACATCGCCGCCAACGGGCTCGAGGCCGTCGCGGCGGTGGAGCGCCAGACCTACGACGTGGTGTTGATGGATGTGCAGATGCCGGAGATGGACGGCTTCGAGGCCTCGCGCGAGATCAACCGGCGCTGGCCCAGCAACCGCCCGCGCATCGTGGCCATGACCGCCAACGCCATGGAGGGCGACCGCGAGCTCTGTGTGGCGGCCGGCATGGACGACTACGTGGCCAAGCCCATCCGCATCGAGGAGCTGGTGGGGGCGCTGGGACGCTGCCAGACGCGCGAGGACGCGGCCCCGCGCCCCCACGCGGTGGCCGCCGCCAGCGCCCCGGCCGCCGACGTCGTCGACCGCGCGGTGATCGATCGGCTCGGCGAGACCATGGGCCGCGACTTCGCCGTCGAGCTGATCGACACGTTCGTGGCGGACGCGCGAGATCTGCTCGCAGCGATCCAACGCGCGCTCGCCGCCTCCGACCGCGACGGGTTCCGGCGGGCCGCCCACACGCTCAAGTCCACCGGGGAGAGTCTGGGCGCCTTCGCCCTCGCCGCCCTGGCCCGCGAGCTGGAGTCCATCGGCCAGGCCGGCCGATTGCACGAAGTCGGCAACCGGGTGGACCGCCTCGCTGACCTCTACGAGCGCGTCGCCCACGCGCTGGGAGCGATCAAGGGTGACCTCAGCACCTAGCGGCCCGCCGGGCCGGCTCCTCGTCGTCGACGACAATCGGGTGAACCGCCTGCTGCTGGGGCGCGCCCTCGAGCAACTCGGGCACACCGTGACCTTCGCGGAGAACGGGCGCGATGCCGTGGAGTCGCTGCGCAAGAGCCGCGTGGACCTCGTCCTGCTCGACATCGAGATGCCGGAGATGGACGGCTATCAGGTGCTGGCGGCGCTCGGCGCGGATACGCAGCTCCGCGACATTCCCATCGTCATGATGTCGTCGCTGGAGGAAGTGGACAGCGTCGCCCGCTGTATCGAGTTGGGCGCCGAGGACTATCTCTTCAAGCCGGTGAATCCCATCCTGCTCAAGGCGCGCGTAGGCGCCAGCCTGGAGAAGAAGCGCCTGCGCGATCAGCAGCGGGAGCTGTTCCGCAAGTTCGCCACCGCCGAGGTGGCCGAGGAGCTGCTCACGAGCGGGCTCACCTTGGGCGGCAAGGACGTCGAAGCCAGCGTGATGTTCTCGGACATCCGCGCGTTCACCAGCCTCACCGAGTCGCGCTCGCCCGCCGACACGATCGAGCTCCTGAACAGCTACTACACGCTGATGTTCGACGCCATCGGCGCCCACGGCGGCATCGTGAACCAGATGATGGGTGACGGGCTCATGGCCGTGTTCGGCGCGCCCCTGCCCCGTCCCGACCACTGTGACCGCGCGGTGCGCGCGGCGCTCGACATGCTCGCGCTGGTGGATGGGTTCAACCAGGAACAGGTGCGGCGGGGTGGTGTGGAGATCCGCATCGGCATCGGCATCGCCTCGGGTCCGCTCGTCGCCGGCTTCACCGGCACCCAGCAGCGCGTCACCTACACCTGCGTGGGCGAGTGCGTGAACCTCGCCGCGCATCTCGAGCAGCACACCAAGGTGATCGGCCGGGCCATCTTGATCGACGAGAACACGCGCAAGGGCATCGGCGAGCGCGTGCGCGTGGAGTCGCACGGCACCGCGCAGCTCAAGACCCGCAGCCACGCCGTCGCCATCTACTCGGTGCCGCCGGGTCAGTGACCCGCGGCTTCCGCGACTGGCGGAACTGGTCGGGCTCGGCCGAATGCCGGGCCGCTTTTTTCGCCGCCCCGACCACCGAAGCCCACGTGGTCGACGTGGTGCGCGCGGCCGCGCGCGCCGGACAGCCCGTGCGCGTCGCCGCCACCGGCCATTCCTTCGTGCCCCTCTGTGCCACCGAGGGCGCGCTGCTCACCCTCACCGGCCTCGTTGGGGTGGTGTCGGCCGATCCGGCCGCCGGGCTCGCCACCGTGTGGGCGGGCAGCACCATTCAGCAGCTCGGCCCGCGGCTGCGCGCCCTGGGCCTGGCCATGGTCAACATGGGCGACATCGACCGGCAGGGCATCGCCGGGGCCGTGTCCACGGGCACCCACGGCACCGGGCGCGCCCTCGGAAGCATCTCGACGCAGGTGGACGGCCTGCGCCTCGTCGGGGCCGAGGGGGACATCGTGGAGTGCGACGCCGTCCGCGACCCCGAGCTCTTCCAGTGCGCGCGGGTGGCGCTGGGCACGCTCGGCGTGCTCACGCAGGTGCGCCTGCGCGTGCTGCCCGCCTATCGCCTCCGCGAGCAGAAGTGGGAGGAGCCCTTCGATGCGTGCATGGAGCGACTGGCGGATCACATCGCGGCCACGCGGCACTTCGAGTTCTTCTGGCGGCCGCGCACCGACGGCTGTGAGATGAAGGCGCTCCAGTCGACCGACGCCGCGCCGGCCACCGTCGCCGGGCGCGCCGGCGAGCGCATCGGCTGGAGCGACGAGATCCTCCCTACCGAGCGGACGGTGAGGTTCAACGAGACGGAGTTCGCGGTGCCCGAGGCGGCCGGCCCCGACTGCATCCGCGAGATCCGCGCGCTCATGCGCACCCGCCATCCCGACGTCGTGTGGCCGCTCGAATATCGCACCCTCGCCGCCGACGAGATCCCGCTGAGCCCCGCCCACCGCCGCGCCACCGTCACCATCTCCGTGCATCAGGCGGCGGAGCTGCCCTACGCCCGCTTCTTCGCCGACGTCGAGGCCGTGTTCCGCAATCACCGCGGCCGGCCACACTGGGGCAAGCATCACACGCATCGGGCGGCGGAGCTCGCCGCGCTCTATCCGGAGTGGGAACGCTTCCAGGCCGTCCGGCGCCGCGTCGATCCGCGCGGACGCTTCCTGAACGACTACCTCAGGCGGCTCCTCGACCCCTGAAGGTCGCGCCCAGCACGGGGTGCGGCCCCGCCGGCAGCGCGAGCGGCCGCGCGCTCGCGACCTCCAGGGCGAGCGGGCCCTCGTCGCCGCGCGAGTCGAGCTCGACCACGAGCCGCATCGGGGAGCCCGGCCAGCGGTACGTGACTTCACCGCCTTCTGTCTCCTCCGCGACGCCTCCGAGAATTCCGACCCACTGGCGGTCCGCCCGCTCGCGCGAGTGCGCGCGCATCCGCAGCCCCAGCACGGTCACGGGCGGAGGCGCGTCCGGCATGCCCGGAGGCGGATCGCCGGGCCCGCCGTCGTCCCCGTGCGACTCGGCGAGCTGCACGACGATGCCGAGCGCCTCCTTCGGGTGGAGGAACGCCTCGATCCAGCGCGGGTCGGAGTCGTCGAAGCCCACCGGATTGAGCCCGGCGTCCCGCGCCCGCTCGCAGGCTGCCCGCGTGCTGGGCACCTTGAACGTCACGTGGTGTAGACCAGGCCCCCGCTGGGCGAGGAAGCGATGGAGAAAGCCGTCGTCCCCGCGCGGCTCGAGGGCCTCGATCATGCCGCCGCCCTCGTAGCGCCACACCCCCCAGCGGAACACCGCGGAGGGCGCGCCCGCGAGGGGGACCCCGCCAAGCACGCCGGAGAGGAACGGCGCCGCGTCGGCGAGGCGGGGCAGACCGATGGCGATGTGGTCGAACCGGACCCGCGCCACCCCGCTCAGACCTTCCAGGCCCGGGTGTCGAAGCTGTCCGGGAGCGGGATGAACAGGCTGCGGCGCGGACCCTGCACCTCGCGCGTGATGTGGCCCTGACCCGTGGTGTCGTCCGCGAGCATGATGTCGCCGGGCCCGAAGCGCCGCTTGGTCCCGTCGCCGCACTCCACCTCGACGAGGCCGGCCAACGTGATCACGAACTGCCGGCGCGGCGCCACGTGAAAGTCGAGCGCGCCGCCCACCGGCGTCTCGCGAAAGATCACCCCGGATGACGGCACGAGGTCAGAGAGCGTGCCGTAGCTGCTCGGCTTGAGGGGAATGTCGAGATCCTCGAAGTGCGAGCGCCCGTCGGCGCCCGTGTAGATCCGTGCCGCTTTCATGAGCGCTCCATGATCTCGCGCATCTTCCGGAAGACGAGCGCGCGCTGGCGATTGGCCTCGGGCAGCGTGGACAGATCGACCTCCGCGACGGTGAGGCCGTAGGCGGGATACGTCGGGATTTCCTCGTCGGCGAGGGGCTTGAGGCGGTCCTTACGCTCGAACGCGGCATCCACGTAGGGGGCGAGCTCGCGGGCCTTCTTCTCCGCGCGCGCCGCCTCGCGGGCGCGGAACTCCGGCATGACGTCGCGGGCGAACAGCTCGAGCGCCTCGCAGATGTGCTCGTGCTGGTTCTTGCCGCCCTGCTGGATGAAGACGGTCTGATCCACCCCGGCGTCCTCGAAGCTGGCGAGGTGCGCGCGGAGCTGCGCGGGGGTGCCGATGCCGCCGGTGCCGCCGCCCATCAGCTCCATGCCCATCGCGTCGCGCACCGCCACGTACTTGTTCCAGATGTTGGTGCGCCCCGGCTTGTGGGTGCCGAAGGAGTAGTGGTGCCCCAGGGCGAACTGGAAGAAGCGGAAGCCGTCGGTGCCCCGGCGCCGCGCCTCCGCCTCGTCCGGGTGACACGAGAACGAGGTCACCATGGCGATGTTGGGGTTCACCGCGTGGCCGATCGGCACGCACTCCCGCTTGAAGGTCTCGTAGTAATCGTCCACCCACTGGCGCGCCTCGGCGGGATCGATGAACGCGAACGTCAGCGCGCCGATGCCGAGCTGGGCGGCGAGGTGGATGGTATTGCGGTTGGAGCACGCCACCCAGATGGGGGGATGGGGCTTCTGCACGGGCTTGGGCACCACGTTGCGGACCGGCATCGAGAAGTACTTCCCCTGAAAGCCCGGATAAGGGTCCATCATCATCATGTTGGCGACCTGCTCCACCGTCTCGCGCCACATCGCCCGCCGCTCGTTGGGGTCGATCCCGAAGCCCTCCAGCTCCGCGCGCGAGGCGGATTCGCCGGTGCCCCAGTCCACGCGGCCGTTGGACACGAGGTCCAGCGTGGCGATGCGCTCGGCGACGCGGGCGGGCGGGTTGTAGCCCGGCGGCATCAGCACGATGCCGTGGCCCAGGCGGATCCGCTTGGTCCGCTGCGAGGCGGCCGCGAGGAACACCTCGGGCGCGGAGGAGTGGGAGTACTCCTCGAGGAAGTGATGCTCGACCTCCCAGGCGTGGTCGATGCCGAGGCGATCAGCCAGCTCCACCTGGTCGAGGGCGTCCTGGAACAGGCGCTGCTCCACGCCCTCCGTCCACGGGCGCGGCAGCTGATGCTCGTAGAAGATGCCGAATTTCATCCACGGCCTCCTTGCCGGCCTCGCATCGTATCATGCGCGCGCCGATCCGGGACGCGGCGACTAGGAGATGGAGATCGCGGGAAAGCGAGATAAGACTGACTTGAGGGCGATGAGGGTTGGAGAGGAGCCACGGCGGGGCGGACCCGGGTCGGGGCCCGCCCCGCATGTCGCGATGGATCAGGCTGCGCGGCGTAGTGTCGGCGCAGCGGCCGGCCTCGCCGGCAACGGCACCACATCCGGGCGGCTCACGACGAGGTCGTAGCCGGCCGGCACGCCCGCCGCCACCGCGGACCAGGTACGCTCGACCATCCAGTCATAGCCCGTCGGGGCGGTGAGCACCACGCGCCCGTGCTGAGTGAAAGTCGGCGCGGTCACGTCCACCGTGACGAACGCCTCTCCGCCCAGCCTCTGACGGACCGCCGAGCGTGCGCGAGCCGCCACCTGATCGGCCGCCTCGCGTCGCCGGTCCGAACGGACCGCAAGCACCAGGGGCAAGGCCACCATCGCGATCACAATCAACCCTACCAGTACGGCTCCCATGATGGTTTACCTCCACACATTCAGATGGACTGCTCCCCGCGAAGGATTCGTCTCGAAGTATGGACGAAATCGGGCGAATTGCCCGATAACTGTCCGGAATCGCTGGGGTGCGTGCGGCCCTCTAAAAGCCAGAGGAAAGGAGGACGACATCAATGGCAAAGCGAATTCTGGTCCCACTCGACCGGAGCGAGCAAGCCGAAGCCGTCCTGCCCATCGTCGCCGATATCGCCCGCAGCAGCGGGGGCACCGTGCGCCTGATCAACGTGGCGCGAGTCCCCGAGCAGAAGTTCGGTGACTACGGGCGGGTCGTGGCCTACGAGAGTCAGGAGATCGAGCGCGTGACATACAGCCGGCTCGATTACCTGCGCGACGCCGAGGTGCAGCTGAACGGCGTGCCCGTGGAGTCCGTGGTGCGCTTCGGTGACCCGGCGCAGGAGATCGCCCACGAGGCGGAGGCCTTCGGCGCCGACCTGGTTGCGGTCACCGCGCCACGGCGCGGCTGGTTCGGCCGTCTCTACGGCAGCCTGGCCAGCTCGCTCCGGCGCAAGACGACGATCCCGCTGCTCGTGCTCGCGGAGTCCTGAGGGACGGAGATCCGGGCGCGACTACTTGGTCGCGCTCGGATCGGCTCCCAGGGTGAAGAACGCCGCGCCCAGGCCGGAGAACTGGGCGCGCACGCGCCAGGGCGCGGGCCCCACCTGGTCCAGCGCGAAGTACGCAACCGTGTTGCCGGCGGCAACCGGATCACCCACCGGGAACGTGGTACCGAAGCCTACCCCTGAGCCGACCGCCACACCGCCGCCGCGGTACGAGCTGCCGCCCATTCCGACCCCGATGCCGACTCCGCTGCTGCTCGGGTAGTAGCTGGGAAACTCGACGGTCTGTGGGCGAATCGCGGTGCCATCGGCCTTGAGGATCTGGAGGTCCTCGAGCCGCGTTCCGCGCGTATCGATCTCCACACGGACGCGATCCATCAGCACCGTGTAGTCCGCTGACACCGGCGCGCCAACGCCGGGCGCCTCCGCCTTGTAGCGAAGTGTCGGTGAGGCGCAGCCTGTCAGGAGCAGGACACCGGTGAGGAGCGCGGCCGCGCGGCGGTGTGACATGGGACGATTCTACCGCGACCGGCGACGCGCCAAGCATTCGCACCCATTGGCATCGCGAATCCGCGTGTGGCGCGCATGAGGCTCCGAGTTATGATCGCGGACATGATGTCGCCTGATCGACGGGCGTTCCTCAAGGGCGTCGCCGCTCTCGCGGCCACCGCCTCGATCATGCGGCCGCGGGCAACCTGGGCGCAGGCGCGGCCCCGCTTCGCCGATCATCCTTTCAAGCTGGGCGTGGCCTCGGGCGATCCCCTCCCTGACGGCATGGTGCTCTGGACGCGGCTCGCGCCCGACCCCCTGCGGGGCGGCGGCTTGCCGGCGGAATCCGTGATCGTCCAGTGGGAGGTGGCCGAGGACGAGGGCATGAGGCACGTGGCGCGGAAGGGCTCCACGGTCGCCTCGGCCGATCTCGGTCATTCGGTGCACGTCGAGGTGGATGGCCTCAAGCCCGGGCGGGTGTACTGGTACCGCTTCCACGCCGGCGCGGAGTCCTCGCCGGTCGGCCGCACACGCACCGCACCCGCGCCGGGCGCGCCGCCCGAACGTCTGCGCTTCGCATTCGCGTCGTGCCAGCACTGGGAGTCCGGCTTCTACGCGGGCTATCGGCACATGCTGGACGACGACCTCGATCTCATCTGCCACCTTGGCGATTACATCTACGAGGGCTCGTTCCGGTCCCCGCCCGTGCGCCGGCACGATCAGCCCGAAGCGAAGGATCTCGAGACCTACCGGCTGCGGCACGCGCTGTACAAGACCGATCCCGACCTCCGCGCCGCGCACGCGGCCTGTCCCTGGGTCGTGACCTGGGACGATCACGAGGTCTGCAACGACTACGCCAACGACCACAGTGAGTATCGCGGCGACCCGCGGACCTTCCTCCAACGGCGCGCCGGCGCCTATCAGGCGTACTACGAGCACATGCCCCTGCGCCGCGCCTCCCTGCCCCGTGGGCCCGCCCTGCATCTCTACCGCGCGCTCGGCTGGGGCGGCCTGGCGGACTTCTTCGTGCTCGACAACCGCCAGTACCGCTCGGTGCAGCCCTGCGGCGAGGGGCGGCGCGGCGGCGGTCAGCTCGTCGAGGCGACGTGCATGGAGAATGTCGCGGCCGCGCAGACCATGCTGGGCACCACGCAGGAGGCGTGGCTCTTCGAGGGGCTTCGGCGCGCGGGCTCCCGCTGGACCATCCTGGCCCAGCAGCAGCTCATGGCCGCGCTGCGCCAGCGCGACCGGAATGGCGCGGAGGCGTACTGGACCGACGCCTGGGACGGCTATGCGGGGGCGCGGCAGCGGCTCCTCGCGCATCTCCGGGACGCGCGGGTGCCGAACCCGGTGGTCATCGGCGGCGACATTCACTCCTACTGGGTCACCGATCTCCAGGTGGAGCCGCGCGAGGGCGCACCGGTCGTCGCCAGCGAGTTCGTGGGCACCTCGATGACCTCGCCGAGCATCCCCTACGAGACCTTCGCCCGCTTTTTGCCGGAGAATCCGCACGTACGCTTCTTCGAGAGCCGCCAGCGCGGCTACGTGCGCTGCACGGTCACCGCGGACCGCTGGCTCACCGAGCTGCGCGTGCTCGACAACGTCGCCGACCGGCGATCGGCCATCGGCACGCTCGCGAGCTTCATTGTCGAGAGCGGACGGCCGGGGCCGCAGCGCGTCTAGGGGGCCTTGAAGGCCGACACGCGCGCGAGATCCTCGAGGGACTGCACGCCCTCGCGGCGCTCGGCCCCGATCACCCAGGTGGGGAACACGCGCACGCCCGCGCGCTCGCAGCGTTCCGGCTGCGCGTTGGCGCCCTTGGGATCGCACTCCACGTAGGGCAGGCTGCCGGCCGCGCCGCCGAACAGCGCCTTCTGCTCCTGGCAATGCGGGCACCAGAAGGCTCCGTAGAACGTGGCGCCCGACTTCGCGAGGTGCTGGGCCAGCGCCTGCTGATACGGCGTGACCGGCGCCTCGGCGCCCGCGAAAATGAAGGCGCCGGCCACCACGGCGAGGCCGGCGCACACCAGGCCGAGCACCGTGAGCCCGGCGCCCGATGCCCGCGGCGCGGGACGGCGCGCGGCCAGCACGATCACGAGCACCGTCATGATCAACGCCGACGCGAGGCACCAGACGCACGCGGCACCCAGCTCGAACAGCGAGAGATAGGTCAGGTAGGCGGAGAAGCCGAAGCCGGCCGCCGCCACCACGAACGCCGCTTGCCATCGCGCGCGATCGAAGCCGACCAGGGCGAGGCCTAGGATCACGGCGTACGCCAGTGCCCCCCAGAAGGCGGTGGGCGCACCCAGGATGGTCGCGTAGCGGCTGGCCTGGACGATGTCACACGCCGTGCCGGCAGTGCAGAAGAGCGGCGTGCCGCCGGTCCACTTGAGCCAGGCGAGGTAGCCGGCCACCGCGAGGCCGACCAGGGCCAGCATGGCGATCAGTGGATCGCGGCGCGGAAGACTGACGACCCGGCGGGGAGGCATGGCGCCCACTGTACACCGTGACGTATCATCTGCTGGGAGGTATCCGATGAGCGTGCCGATCCAGGTCGATCTCTTCAGCGACACCGTGACCCGCCCCACCCAGGAGATGCGCCGCTTCATGTGCGACGCCGAAGTGGGTGACGAGCAGAAGTTCGAGGATCCGACGGTGAACCTGCTCCAGGAGATGGTGGCCGAGCTCCTGGGGAAGGAGGCCGCGCTCTTCCTCCCCTCGGGGACCATGTGCAACGAGATCGCCATCCGGGTGCACTGCCGCCCGGGCGACGAGATGATCGCGCACCGCACCGCGCACCCCATCCACTACGAGTCGGGCGGCCCCGCCGCGCTGGCCGGCGTGAACGTGCGCGCCGTCGACGGAGCCCGGGGGCAGTATACCGCCGCCGCCGCCGAAGAGGCGGTGCGGGCGCCCGCCGTCCGCTACTTCCCGCGCAGCCGGCTCCTCTGGGTGGAGCAGACGGCCAACCTCGGCGGCGGCAGCGTGTGGCCCCTTCGCGAGATCGAGGCGGTCACCGCGGTGGGGCGGCGCCACGGCCTCGCTACCCACATGGACGGCGCGCGGCTCATGAACGCGGTGGTGGCGAGCGGCGTCGCCGCGCGCGACTTCGCCGCGCCGTTCGACTCGGCGTGGATCGACTTCACCAAGGGCCTCGGCGCGCCCGTGGGCGCCGCCATCGCGGGCTCGCGCGAGTTCATCGGCGAGGCCTGGCGGCTCAAACAGCAGATGGGCGGGGCCATGCGCCAGGCCGGCATCATCGCCGCCGGGGGCGTCTTCGCCCTGCGGCACCATGTGAAGCGGCTGGCCGAGGATCACACCAACGCCAAGCGACTGGCCGAGGGCCTCGCCGCGCTGCCCGGCGTGCGCCTCGATCCCAAGGACGTGGAGACCAATCTCGTCTTCTTCGACCTCACGGGGCCGCTCGACGCCAACACCGTGGTGGAGCACCTGCTCGCGCGCGGGATCCGGATGGGCGCGATGGGCGCGCGGACGATCCGCGCGGTCACCCATCTCGACGTGAGCGCGGCGCAGGTCGAGCAAACGCTCGAGGCGGCGCGCGCGGTGCTGGGAGGGGGGCGATGAGCCCCAGCGAGCCCCATCGCGGTCACGCGGTGGTGGTACAGCCGGGCGAGGGACCGTCGTACTGGCAGCCCGTGCCCGCCAACGGCCACGCCGACCCTGCCCTCTATCCGGAGAGCACGCGCTACGCGGGTCTCTCCATGGGCTATCAGTCCATCGCGCCGGGCGGGCGAGTGCGGGAGCACTCGCACGGCGATCAGGTGGAGCTACAGATCTGCTTCCGGGGCAAGGGCCGCGTGGTGGTGGACGGCCGTTCGCACCCGCTCGTCCCCGGCACCGCCTGCTTCCTCGGCATGGACGTGAAGCACGAGATCATCAACGAGGGCACGGACGACCTCGTGATGATGTGGATCGTCGCGCCTCACGGCCTCGAGCACTTCTTCAAGGCCATCGGCCGCCCCCGCCGGCCGGGCGAGCCCGCGCCCGAGCCCTTCGCGCGCCCGACCGACGTCGTGGCCATCGAGCGCGCGCTGGGAATGAACGACACGGCGTAGCCCGTAGCCACGGCCCCGTGGCTCAGGCGTACTGGATGCCGAGCGTCTCCGCGACCATCGCAGGGCGGTCCTTCCCCTCGACCTCGATCACGGACTCGAAGGTTAGCCGCACGCCGTTGCCCTCGACGGGGTCGACGGCCTTCAGGGTGGAGCGCAGCCGCACCCGCGCGCCCGCCGGCACCGGCGTCACGAAGCGCACCTTGTTCGAGCCGTAGTTCACGCCCCGTGAGCGCTTGGTCACCTTCAGGAGCTCCGGCATCATCCGCGGGAGCAGCGATAGCGTGAGATAGCCGTGGGCGATGGTCTTGCCGCCGGGCAGCTCGCGCTTGGCGCGCTCCACGTCCACGTGAATCCACTGATGATCGCCGGTGGCCTCGGCGAACTTGTCGATCATGGCCTGGTCCACCGTGACCCAGGACGACGGACCGAGCGTCTCCCCGACGTGCTTGCTGAGCTCCTGCGGCGTCTCGACGACCAGCATGGGCTAGTCCTCCACGGGTGGATGCTTGGTATGCCAGTCCGTCCGCGCCTGGATGGCGCGGCCGGCGGCGAGCAACGTGTTCTCCTCCCAGGCGCGGCCCATGAGCTGGAGGCTCGTGGGCAGCCCGCGCTCGCCGAAGCCGTTGGGCACGATCAGGCCGGGCAGGCCCGCGCCATTGCCCACGGCGCCCATGATGTCGCGGGACGTGCCGCGCATGCCGCCGCGGAACTCCTGGCCGAGGGGCGTGGCCACGGTGAGCCGGCCCGGCGCCACGAGCACGTCAAAGCGCTCGAAGATCCGGTCGATCTCGCGCGCCATCATGCCGCGCACGCGCGTGGCCTTCACGTAATCCTTGGCGAGCACGGCGTCGCGCGCGTAGGGCATGAAGTGGTCCTCGGGCGCGGTGAGCCCGGCGACTCCGCCGGTCTCGATGAACTCGTCGAAGGCGCTTGCCGCCTCGCCTTGGAGGATGATGCGGATCGCCGCCTCCCACGGCAGATCGGGCAGCGCGGTGTCCTCCACCGTGCCGAGCTCGCGCAGGAGATCCAGCGAGCGGCGATAGGCCGCCAGCATGTCCTCGCTCACCCCGTCGAGGGCGTTGGCGAGCACGCCGAAGCGGAAGCGCCGCGGGCCGTCCTCCACGGCGTAGCGATACGGGCGCGCGCTCGTGGTGGGATCAGCCGGGTCCACGCCCGCGATGGCCTCGAGCACCAGCCCACAGTCGTCCGCGCTGAGGGCCATGGGCCCCAGCTTGTCGAGGGTCCAGCAGAGGGCCATCGCGCCGTGACGGCTCACCCGCCCGTACGTCGGGCGCAGCCCGGTGATGCCGCAGTTTCCCGACGGCGAGAGGATCGAGCCCCAGGTCTCCGACCCGATGGCGAACGGGACGAGGCCCGCGGACACCGCCGCGCCCGAGCCGGAGGACGAGCCGCCGCTCCACGCATCGCGGCTCCACGGGGTGGTGACGGGCCCGGTGAACGACGCGTTGGGCTGGCGATAGCCCATGCCGCCCGCCAGCTCGATCATCGCGAGCTTGGCGCAGAGCACGGCGCCGGCCGCGCTGAGCCGCTGGATCACCGTTGCGTCCTCGGCGAACTGCTGGCCCTTGAACGGGCCGGCGCCCCAGCTGGTGGGAATGCCGCCGCCGGTGGCGAGGAGATCCTTCGCGCCGTAGGGAATGCCGTGGAGCGGCCCGCGGTAGCGGCCCGCCGCGATCTCCTGCTCGGCGCGCCGGGCCTCGGCGAGCGCGCGCTCCCGCGTCACCGTCACGACGGCGTTGTAGCGCGGGCCGATCTTCTCGAGCCGGGCGAGGAAGATCTCCGTGAGATCCACCGGCGACACGCGCCGCGCGCGCACGTGCCCGGCCAGCTCGCGGAGCGGCATCCAGACGGGATCGATGGTCATGCCGTGGGCCGCTCGTCCGCGCGATAGGCACGGAACGGAGGCGTGGGCTCCTCCGCGTTCCCCAGCCGCACGGCGCGCACCGCGCGGGCCTGGTCCACCACGGCCTCGATCGCCTTGCGCAGGCCGTCGAGCTGCTGCGCGTTCAGGCGCGCGCCGTAGCGCGCGGTCACCAGCGCGAACAGGGCATCCACCTCGGCAGGCGCGGCCTCGCCGTCCGTCATCAGGTGTGCATACTAGGGGCCTCCGGAGATATTGTCCAGGCGGCATGGCGAGCGTCGAGACCATCGAGCACCCCGACGATCCGCGGCTCGCGGACTACCGCGAGATTCGCGACGCCGCGCGCCGGCTCCGCGACGGCACCTTCATCGCCGAGGGCCGCGAGGTAGTGCGCCGGCTGCTGTCGGCGGGCCGCTATCAGGCGCGCTCCGCGTTGCTCACGCCGCCCGCCCTGGACGCGCTTCGGGCGCCGCTCATGGCGGCCGGCGTGCCGATCTATCTCGTGCGCCAGGACATCGTGAAGGCGATCGTGGGGATCGAGTTTCACCACGGCTGCCTCGCGGTGGGCGAGCGCGGCGTGGAGCCCTCGGCGGAGGCCGTGCTCGTGGAGGCGCGCGGCGCCCCGGTGGTCGTGCTCGAGGATCTGGGCGACGCGAGCAACGTGGGCTCGATCTTCCGCAACGCGCTCGCTCTCGGGGCCGGGGCGACGCTGCTCTCGCCCGGAACGGCGGATCCCCTCTATCGGAAAAGTATTCGCGTATCGGCCGGCGCGGCCCTGGCCCTGCCGTTCGCCCGCCTGCCCGACTGGCCGCGCGAGCTCAAGCGCCTCCGCGACGCGGGCTATACCCTGCTCGCCCTGACTCCGCGGGCGGAAGCGCGGGACATCGGCGCAGCGAGCGCCCATTTTCCGCGGACCGCGCGCGTCGCCCTCATGCTCGGCACCGAGGGACGCGGCCTCACCGAGGACGCGCTCGCCGCCGCCGATCTCCAGGTGCGCATCCCGATGGCAGCGGGGATGGACTCGCTCAACGTGGCGACCGCCGCGGCGGTCGGCCTCCACGTGCTGTCCAGGCTCGGCTAGGCGGTGCGAATGGCCGCTCCCGAGCGCCGGATCGCCGGCATGCCGTCGAGGACGTTCGAGCGCGGGGCCGCCGTCTTCCGTCAGGGGGATGTCGGGCCGCGCGAGGCCTACCTGGTGCACGAGGGCACGATCGAGGTGCGTCGCCGGGTCGGCGACGAGGAACGGACGCTGCGCATGCTCAGGAAGGGCGACCTCCTGGGCGAGGTCGCGCTCTTCGGCCACGCGCCACACTCCGCCACCGCGGTCGCCCTCGAGCGCGCCGTCCTGCTCGTCATCGCCGCCGACCGTCTCGAGCGTCTCGTGCGGACGAAGCCGGCGCTGGCACTCGCCCTCATCCGGCAGCTCGCGCGGATGGCGTCCGCAACCGAGGACGCAGGCCGCCGAACGTCCGGGCGCTAGACGCCCGCGGCTGGCGCGGCGCCGACCAGGGTGCGCGCGAGCTCGATCTCCCCGAAGTGGGTCATGCCGTGCGTGAGGCACACCGTGCCCAGCGCGACGATGCCCGGCATCTCGCCGAGCGGCTTCACCATGATGGTCTTGCCCAGGACGGTGTCACGGTCGGGCCGCGCCAGGAGCTCGTCGGTGCTCGCCCACACCCTCGCCACGTAGTCCTTGAAGAGGGCGAGGTCCTTGATGCGCAGCCCCTGCGCTTCTGCGACCGTCATGCCCGTCCCCTGGGCCACCGGCGGCAGGCCGAGCTTCTCCGCGTAGCCTCCCTCGCCCCACACCGTCGGCCGCCGGTCCTGGAGGAGGTAGCGGACCACGTTGTCCTCGGTGCGCGCGTAGTGCCAGAGGCCCCACGCGATGGTGTTGGCCTTGGGGTGCCCCGCCGGGACGGCGTGGAGCTGCTCGGGCGTGAGGTCGACGAGCGACTTGTCGAGCGAGGCGTGAAGGCGCTTGAGACCGAGCTGGATGAACTCGACGGCGCTGAGCATGGGGGCCCCCTCCCGGTGGGCGCGGCCATGATAGCCTAGCCGGGCTCGGCGAAAGGAGAGGTCATGCGGATCGGGATCATCGGGGCGGGCGCGATCGGGTGCGTGGTGGGTGGGCTGCTCGCGAAGGTGGGCGAGGACGTCACGCTGGTGGATCAGTGGCCGGAGCACGTGGAGACGATGCGCGCCAAGGGGCTGCGCCTCTCCGGCACCTGCGGCGAACACGTGGTGCCGGTGCGCGCGCTCCACATCCACGAACTCCAGCAGGTGGCCGAGCCTTTCGACGCAGTGTTCGTGGCCGTGAAGTCGTATGACACCGAGTGGGCCACGGCGATGGGCGTCGCGTACCTCAAGCCGGACGGCGTGGTGGTGGATTTCCAGAATGGCATCAACGATCACCGGGTGGCCGCGGTGGCGGGGCGCGAGCGCACGCTCGGCTGCGTGATCCTCATCAGCGCGGGGATGTACGAGCCCGGCCACGCCATGCGCACGGACGCGGGCAAGTCGGCCTTCAAGATCGGCGAGCACGACGGGCGCATCACGCCGCGCGCCCAGCGGCTCGCGCAGATGCTGTCCGCCATCGCGCCCGCCGAGGCCACCGCCAATCTCTGGGGCGAGCGCTGGTCCAAGCTGGCGCTGAACTGCATGGTGAATCCGGTGTCGGGGCTCTCCGGCTACGGCACCGCGGAGGTGCGCCTCGATCCCGCGATGCGCCGCCTCGCCGTGTTCCTGGGCGCCGAGGCCATCACGGTGGGTCGCGCGGCGGGCTTCGAGGTGGAGCCCATCTGGGGCATCGCGACCCAGCGCTTCGTCGACGCCGCCGCCGGCAAGGGCCTGGCCGAGGTGGAGGCCGCGGTGTCCGCGGACGCCGCGAGCCGCCGAGGGGGCCGCCCGTCCATGCTGCAGGACGTGATGCGCGGGCGCCGCACCGAGGTCGAGCATCTCAACGGTTACGTCGCCAACGAAGGACAGCGCCTCGGCGTCCCCGCGCCGCTCAATGCGGCGGTGGTGGAGGTGTTCCGCGCCCACGGCGCCACCGTGAAACCGGATCCGGCGCATCTAGAGCCGCTCTATCGCCTCATCCCCGGCGGGGTGCCACGCGCATGAAGATCGCCGCGATCGAGACCCTTCACGCCGACGGCGGCTGGCGCAACTTCGACTTCGTCAAGCTGACGACGGACTCGGGCATCGTGGGCTGGAGCGAATACAACGAGAACTTCGGGGGGCCCGGCGGCGTCACGGGGATGGTCGAGGCCCTCACGCCCTCGCTGCTGGGCAAGGACGCGCGGGCATGGGAGGCGCAGGTGGCGCTGATGTACGCGCTGCGGCGCCAAGCCACGGGCGGCGTGGTGCAGCAGGCCATCGGCGCCATCGAGAACGCGCTGCTGGATGCCAAGGCCCGCGCCCTCGGGATCCCGGTGTACGAATTGCTCGGCGGGCCCCTGCGCGAGCGCATCCGCCTCTACTGGTCCCACTGCGCGACCTATCGCGTCGGCAACCGCGCGAAGGACATGCAGCTCCCACCCATCCGCACGTTGGACGACATCGCGAAGATGGGCAAGGAAGTGGTGGCCAAGGGCTACACGGCGCTCAAGACCAATGTGCTGCTGCTGGGCGGGGAGCAGTCCTCGGGCTACGTGCCGGGCTTCGCCCGGAGCGCGGGGTTCCCGGAGCTCAACGCGGACCGCCATATCCAGCAGGCGATCCGCGAGCAGCTCGCCGCCTTCCGCGAGGGCACCGGACCTGACATGGACATCCTGGTGGACCTCAACTTCAACTACAAGACGGAGGGCTTCCTCGCCATGGCGCGCGCCATGGAGCCCTTCGATCTCTTCTGGGTGGAGATGGACACGCGCGATGCGCGGGCCCTCCACTACGTGCGCAGTCGCACCAAGATTCCCGTGGCCTCCTGCGAGTGTCTGTTCGGCCGGCGCGACTATCGCCCGTTCTTCGAGCAGCAGTCCGTGGACGTAGCCATCGTGGACACACCCTGGAACGGCGTGGCCGAGGGCCTGAAGATCGCGACCATGGCGGAGGCGTACGAGGTGAACGTGGCCCCGCACAACTTCTACGGCCACCTCGCGACCATGATGAACGCCCACTGGAGCGCGGTGGTACCGAACCTCCGCATCATGGAGATCGACCCCGACGTGGTGCCCTGGTACCACGACCTGGTGACGGCGAAGCCCGACATAAAGGATGGCTACCTCACCATCCCGCGCGGGCCCGGCTGGGGCACCGAGGTGAACGAGGCCGCGGTGCGGGCGCATCCGGGGCGCTGATCGCGGATGATAGAATTCGACCGATGACCGACAGCGCCGCGCCCGCGCCCACGCCGGGCAAGCACTTCATCCACCAGGCGGTCACGGAGGACAACCGCACGGGCCGCTTCGGCGGCCGCGTGGTCACGCGCTTCCCGCCCGAGCCCAACGGCTATCTGCACATCGGCCACGCCAAGAGCATCTGCCTCAACTTCGGCCTGGCGCGCGACTTCGACGGGACCTGCCATCTCCGCTTCGACGACACCAACCCCACCAAGGAGAGCGTGGAGTACGTCGAGTCGATCATGGCCGACGTGCACTGGCTGGGCTTCGACTGGGGGAAGAACCTCTTCTACGCCTCCGACTACTTCGAGCAGCTCTATCAGTGGGCCGAGGACCTGATCCGCAAGGGCCTCGCCTACGTGGACGATCTGAGCCCCGAGGAGATGCGCGAGCATCGCGGCACGCTGACCGAGCCCGGCCGCCCCAGCCCCCACCGCGACCGCCCGGCGGAGGAGAACCTCGACCTCTTTCGCCGCATGCGCGCGGGCGAGTTCGAGGACGGGACGAAGACGCTGCGGGCGAAGATCGATATGGCCTCCCCCAACGTGAACATGCGCGATCCCGTCATGTACCGGATCCGCCGCGCGCCGCATCACCGCACCGAGAACCGCTGGTGCATCTACCCCATGTACGACTGGGCGCACGGCCTCTCGGACTCCATCGAGCGCATCACGCACTCCATCTGCACGCTGGAGTACGAGGACCACCGCCCGTTGTACGACTGGTACATCGAGGCGGTCGGCGTCTATCACCCGCAGCAGATCGAGTTCGCGCGGCTCAACCTCTCTCATACCGTCATGAGCAAGCGGCGCCTGCTCGAGCTGGTGGAGGGCCGTCACGTCTCCGGCTGGGACGATCCCCGCATGCCCACGATCGCCGGGCTCCGCCGTCGCGGCTACACGCCGGAGGCCATCCGCGACTTCTGCGACCGCATCGGCGTGGCCAAGGCCGACAGCATGGTGGACGTGGCGCTCCTCGAGCACTGCATCCGCGAGGATCTCAACCGCCGCGCCAACCGCGTGATGGCGGTCCTCCGCCCGCTGCGCCTGGTCGTCGAGAACTACCCCGAGGGCCAGGTCGAGGAGCTGGATGCGGTGAACAATCCTGAGGACCCGGCCGCGGGCACGCGCAAGCTCCCCTTCTCGCGCGTCCTCTACATCGAGGCGGACGACTTCCGCGAGGATCCGCCGAAGAAGTACTTCCGTCTCTCGCCGGGCGCGGAAGTGCGCCTGCGCTACGGCTACTTCGTGCGCTGCACCGGGGTCACCAAGGACGCGACCGGCCAGGTCACCGAGGTGCGCTGCACCTACGACCCCGCCACCCGCGGCGGTGACGCGCCCGACGGCCGGCGCGTGAAGGGCACCATCCACTGGGTCTCGGCCCAGCACGCGATCCTCGCCGAGGTGCGCCTCTACGACCATCTCTTCGCCAAGGCCAACCCCTCCGACGACAAGGACGGCCTCGACTGGAAGGCGCATCTGAATCCCGCCTCGCTCGAGCGCATCCCCGAGGCCAAGGTGGAGCCCGGGCTCGCCGGCGCCAAGCCGGGCACGCGCTATCAGTTCGAGCGCGTGGGCTACTTCACGGTCGATCCGGATTCCCGGAAGGGCGGGCTCGTGTTCAACCGGACCGTCGGCCTGCGGGACACCTGGGCCAAGATCGAGAAGAGCGGCGGGTGAAAGAGCCCCTCACCTGCCCTCTCCCCCTCGGGAGGGGGAGAGGGAGGGGTGAAGCGGGCTAGAAGCTCAGCGGATCGGTCAGACGCACCCAACGGCCGCCCTTGACCTGGGCGAGGAACGACGAGTTCGCGCCCTGATGCTTGTCGGGGCCGAAGCTCACCTCGGGGCCGTGGAAGATGTCGTGGTAGCCCTTGATGGACTCCATGGCCTTCACGAAGTTCTCCGTGGTCAGCTCGGGCCCGGTCTTCTCGATCGCCGTCACCGTCAGATCCGCGGCCACGTGGCCATAGATCGCGCCGATGTTGGGATCGACCTTGTAGCGCTCCTTGTAGCGATCGAACCAGGCCTGCGCCTGGGGGGAGAGCGTGTCCCGGTACGGCATGGCGGTGAGGCCCATGGCGTAGAAGCCCTCGGTGACCCCGCCCTGCGCCGCCGCGACGAAGAGGTCGTAGGAGGCCGCGGAGCCGAGGAAGTCCACGTCCGTCCATCCCATCTTCCGGGCGGTCGCGTACGGGACGATCGAGTCGCGCACGATGGTGCCCAACACCACCAGGTCGCAGTTGGCGGCCTTCAGCTTGGTGACCTGAGCGGTGAAATCCTGGTCGGTCGGCTTGTGCGCGGTCGCCTCGAGGATCTTGAGCTTCATCTTGTCGGCCTGCGCCTGCACGCCGTCCAGCACTTCCTTGCCGAAGTCGGTGTCCTGATACATCACGCAGAGGGCCTTCTTGCCCTTCTTCGTGACGAAGTAGTTGATCCCGGCGCGGACCTGGTCCACGTAGCTGGCCGCCCCGTAGAACTTGAGCTTGTGGAAGGGCTCGTACATCGAGCGGGCCGCGGAGAGCGGGAAGAGATTCGGCACCCCCGCGTCGAATTGATCCTTGAAGAGGGCGTTGTTCATCGGCGTGCCGAGCCCCGCCACCATCGCGAAGATGCGGTCGCGGTTGATGAGCTTGGCCCCCGCCTGCACCGCGCGCGGCACCTGATACTGCGTGTCCTCGACGATCAACTTGATCTTCCGGCCGTGGATGCCGCCCGCCTCGTTGGCCTCGTCGAAGCGCATCTTCACCGCGTTCGAGGACGACACGCCGTAGGTGGCGGCGGGCCCGGAGAGATCGGTGTGCATGCCGAGCACGACCTCGGTCTTGGTGACCCCGCGCGTCTCCTTCTGCGCGGTGGCCACCCCCGCGATCGCCACTGCGGCGGCCAGCACGCTGACTGCCAGTAGTCGCTTCATGCCTCGCTCCTTTCGTACATGGCGTCGATGAGGGCCTTGTACTTCACGTTGACGTACGCACGCTTCAGCTTCATGGTGGGTGTGAGCTCCTCGTCCTCCGGGGTGAGGAGCTGCTCGATGAGCCGGAACGTCTTGATGGTTTCCACCCTCGCCAGCTGCTTGTTCACCCGCTCGATCTCGCCGCGGATGAGCTCCTGCACCTCGGGGGCCCGGCACAGCGACGCGAAGTTGCTGAATGGGACGTTCCGCTCCTGGGCGTACTGGGCCACCGTCTCGTGGTCGATCATGACCAGGCAGGAGAGGAATTTCCGACGGTCGCCGATCACCACTGCGTCGGAGATGTAGGGCGAGAACTTGAGCTGGTTCTCGATCTCGGACGGCGTCACGTTCTTCCCGCCGGCGGTGATGATGATGTCCTTCATGCGGTCGGTGATGCGCACGTAGCCGTCGGCGTCCACCGTGCCCACGTCGCCCGTGTGGAGCCAGCCGTCCACGATGGTCTCCGCCGTCTTCTCGGGCTTGCCGTAGTAGCCCATGAACACGTGCGGGCCCTTCAGCAGGATCTCCCCGTCGGGCGAGAGGCGCACCTCGGTGCCCGGCCGCGCCACCCCCACCGAGCCGAGTTTCATGCGGTCGGGCGGCATCGCGGTGGCGAGGCCCGTGTTCTCGGTCTGGCCGTAGACCTCGATCATGTTGATGCCGAGGGCCAGGTACCAGCGGATCAGGTCGGGCGCGATGGGCGCCGCGCCGGTGGCGGCGCCCCGGGCGCGGTGGAGCCCGATCGAGCGCTTCACGTTGTCCAGCACGAGGAAGTCGGCGGCCCGGAAGGCCAGGCGCTGGAGGAGCGAGGGCGTCCGGCCGGCGATCTTCCGGTCGGCGACGCCGAGCCCCACGCGCATCGCCGCCCCGTAGGCGGTGCGGCCGAGCCAGGTGGCGTCGCGCATGCGGAGGGCCACGCCCGAGTAGAACTTCTCCCAGATGCGCGGCACCGCGAAGAAGAGCGCGGGCGCCACCTCCCGGATGTTCTCCGGCACGGTGTCGACGCTCTCGGCGAAGTTCACCGTGGAGCCGGTGTAGAGCGGGTTGAATACGGTAAAGGTCCGCTCGGCGACGTGGCAGAGGGGGAGGAACGAGAGCTGCTGATCCCCCTCCCCCAGCGGCACGATGAAGTCCGCGTACGCCAGCTGGAAGAGGATGTTCCGGTGGCTCAGCATCGCGCCCTTCGGGGGGCCGGTGGTCCCCGAGGTATAGACCAGGATCGCGAGGTCCTCGGGCTGGGCGATCTCGACCATCTGCTCGAAGGCTCCCGGGTGCTCCCGGTCGTACTGCTCGCCCAGGCTCAGCAGCGCCTCGAAGGACATCACCTGCTCGTCGCGGAAGCCGTGGAGGCCCTCCATGTCGTAGACGATGATCTTCACGAGCGCCGGGCAGCGGCCGCGTACCGCGAGGATCTTGTCGAGCTGCTCCTCGTTCTCCGCGAAGAAGAAGCGGGTGCCGCTGTCGTTGACGATGTACTCGATCTGCTTGGCGGAGTCGGTGGTGTAGATGCCGTTGGGCACGCCGGCCACCGACATGACGCCGAGGTCGGTGTAGAGCCACTCCGGCATGTTGTCGGCGACAATCGACACCACGTCGCGCGGGCGGAGGCCGAGGGCCACCAGCCCCAGCCCCACACGCTTGGCGTGCTCGCCGTACTCGCGCCAGGAGATGCCGCGCCAGATGCCGAGATGCTTCTCGCGCATGGCGACACGGTCGCCGCGCTCGCGCACCACGTGGCGGAAGAGCCGCGGGAGGGTGTCCTGGCCGTGAACGAGAGCGGGCGCCGTCGCGGGAGCGGCGGTCCGACCGGGCTCGGTGCTCAGCGCCATGTCTTCTTCCTCTTCCAGCGGCGTGTGCCGCGGATGCTCGATTCCTTCAAGCCCAGGTAGAACTCGCGGATGTCGTCCTTCTGGAGGAGCCGCTCGCACGTGTCTTCCATGACGATACGGCCCAGCTCCAGGACATAGCCGTAGTCGGCGGTGTGGAGCGCGATGCTGGCATTCTGCTCCACCACCAGCACGGTCACGCCCTGCTCGCGGTTGATGCGCTGGATGATCTCGAAGATGTCCTTCACGAGCTTGGGCGCCAGCCCCAGCGACGGCTCGTCGAGCAGCATCACCTTGGGCCGAGCCATCAGCGCCCGCGCGATGGCCAGCATCTGCTGCTCGCCGCCCGAGAGCTGCCCAGCCCGCTGCTCGGCGCGGGACAGGAGCACGGGGAAGTACTGGTACACGGTCTCGAGGTCGCGCGCGACGCCGTCGGCGTCCTTCCGCGCATACGCCCCCATCCGGAGGTTCTCTCGGACCGACAGGAAGGGGAAGACCTCGCGCCCTTCGGGCACGTGGCTCAGCCCTCGCCGGGCGATGCGGTCGGGATCCAGCCCCTGGATCGGACGGCCTTCGAGGGTGACGGTGCCCTTCTGGGGGTCCATGACCCCGGACACCGTCTTCAAGATGGTGGACTTCCCCGCTCCGTTCGCGCCCAGGATGGTGACGATGGCCCCCGCCGGCACGCTGAAGCTCACGCCGCGCAGGGCCATGATGGGCCCGTAGAAGGTTTCGACGTTGTTGACGGTGAGCAGCGCGTCCGCCACGTCAGCCTCCGAGATACGCCTTGATGACGTCGGGATGCGACTGCACCTCCTGACACGTCCCGCACGCGACGACGCGTCCGTAGTTGAGCGCGAGTACGCGATCGGACACCGCGCCCACGAGGCTCATGTCGTGCTCGACCATCAGCACGGTGATGCCGAGGAGGGTGCGGATGTCCTGGATCCAGAATGCCATGTCCGCCGTCTCCTCCACGCTGAGCCCGGACGAGGGCTCGTCGAGGAGGAGCAGCGACGGCTCGGTGCAGAGGGCGCGGCCCATCTCCACGACCTTCCGGACGCCGTAGGGCAGATTCACCACCAGGCTCTCGCGATAGGGCTGGAGGTCCAGGAAGTCGATCACCTTCTCCGCCGCCTCGCGATGGGCGCGCTCGCGCGCGCGCACCGGGGGAAGAAAGAGGAGCTCCTGCCCGAAGTGGGGCTTGGCGTGGGCGTGCCGCCCCAGCAGCAGGTTGTCGAGCACGGTCGCGTGCTCGAACAGCTCGATGTTCTGGAACGTGCGCGCGATGCCGCGGCGGGCGATCTCGTGGGGCGCGACCTGCGTGATGTCCTCGTCCTTGAAGAGGAGGCGCCCCTGCGTGGGGTCGTAGATGCGGGAGATCAGGTTGAAGATGGTGGTCTTGCCCGCCCCGTTGGGGCCGATGATGGTGAACACCTCGCCACGCGCGACCTCGAAGCTCACGTCGTCCACGGCGCGAATGCCTCCGAAGTGCATCGCCAGGCCGTCGGCCGCGAAGAAGCTCACCGCAGCCGCTCCGAACGCATGTAGGTCTTCTGGCGGCGGAAGGTGGCGCGCTTGTAGAGCGGGAACGTGCTGAAGAACACCTGGAGCTTTCGCCACCGCCCGTAGATGCCCAGCGGCTCGAAGAGGATGAAGAGCACCAGGATGAATCCGAAGATGCCCGGCTCGAGCCCGGGCTGCTTCACGAAGCGATCGATGGCGAGATAGACGGCACTGCCCGCGTCCTTGCCGAGCGCGGCGGCGACCTGTCCCGCCCACTGCGGCACGTTGTCGCGGGCCTCGGAGATCAGCACCGGGAGAAGCGCCACGAACACCGCGCCGTAGAGCGCGCCGTGGAGGCTGCCGAGCCCGCCCACGACCACCATCAGCAGGAACTGGATGGAGAGGAGCACCGTGAAGATGTCGGGGGCCAGAAAGCCGATCTTGTGGGCGAAGAGCGCGCCCGCCGCGCCCATGAGCCCGGCCGAGTAGGCGAACGCCATGGTCTTGTAGCGGGCCAGGTGCACGCCCATGGACTGCGCGGCGATCTCGCTGTCGCGAATGGCCACCCAGGCGCGCCCGGTGGGCGCGCGGAGAATGTTGGCGGTGAGCCAGAGCGCGGCAATGAGCAGGGCCAGGCACAGGAAGTAGAAGGCGGTGTCCGAGGCCAGCGACACGCCGAAGATGACCGGCTTGTCCACCGGGCGGCCCTTGAGCCCGTGCGTCACGCGCTCCCAGCGCGCGAACACCTCCTGGATGATCAGCGCGAAGGCGAGCGTGGCGATCGTGAGATAGACGCCGGTCATGCGCAGCGCGGGCAGGCCGACCAGCACGCCCGCCGCCGCGGTGAGGAGCGCGGCCAGCGCCACCGACACCACCCAGGGGAGGCCCAGATCTTGGAGGAAGTAGACATGGGCGTACGCGCCAATGCCAAGAAACGCCGCGTGCCCCAGGCTCACCAGGCCCGTGTACCCGGCGAGCACCATCAGTGAGATGCCGCAGATCCCGTAGATGCAGACGAGGCTGATGTCCGTGAGGAAGGCGGGCACCGCCCACGGCAGCAGGATCACGCCGGCCAAAAGCGCCGCGTACCACCGGCGCTGCACCGGATCGCGGAAGAGCCCCAGGTCCTGATCGTAGGTGGTCTTGAACGGGATGCGCACGCGCTAGACCTTCTTCCGCCCCACCGTCCCGAAGATGCCCTGCGGACGGATCGCCAGCACCAGCAGCAGGATGACGTAGGCCGCCACGTCCTTGAATCCCAGCGGCAGATAGGCGCCGGAGAAGAGCTCGATGAGGCCGATGGTGATGCCGCCCACCAGCGCTCCCGGGATCGAGCCGAAGCCGCCCAGCACCGCCGCGGCGAAGGCCTTGAGCCCGATGAAGCCCAGGTTGATATCGATCAGCGACACGGGAGCGAGCAGCACGCCCGCGATGGCGGCCACGCCGGCCGAGATGGCCCAGATCAGCGAGAACATCCGCTTCACCGGGATGCCCATGTAGTATGCGGCGAGCTGATTCTGCGAGGCGGCTTGCATGGCCACGCCCACTCGCGAGTAGGTGAAGAAGGCGTAGAGCACCGCGCACAGGACCACCGTGCCCACGATGATCGACAGGTATTCGTGGCTCATGCTCACGCCGGCCAGACGCGTGGTCTGGGCGCTGAAGGGCGTGGGCAGCGTGTAGATCTCGGAGCCCCAGGTGATGGAGGCGAAGCTCCGGAACATGGCGCCGAGGCCGATGGTGAGCATCACCACCGCGAACTGGGGCTGGCCGATGACGCGGCGGAGCACGGTGGCGTCGAGCGCGGCGCCGAAGAGCCCGACGATCGCCACGGCCAGCGCGAAGGCCACCCAGTACGTCACGCCGTACCAGACGACGAACATGTAGCAGACGAAGGCACCCAGCATGAGGAGGTCCCCCTGGGCGAAGTTGACCAGCTCGGTGGCCTTGTAGATGAGGACGAAGCCCAGCGCCACCAGGCCGTAGATGCATCCCACGGCGAGGCCGTTCAGGGCGAGCTGCAGAATGGTTTCCAGGCGCGGCCCCCATGACAGCAGCGTCACGCCCGCCGCGGCGACGCTGTCGCGGCGTGACGGTAGTGGGGAGCGTTATATCACAACCGCCCCGCCACGCCCGCCGCCCTGTAGTGCGCGGTGGCCGCCTCCACCCCCGCGCCGGCCTCGGCCTTCCACCCTTCCCGGCGGAGCACCTGCTCGAGGGCGGCCAGGCAGAGGAGCACGTTCTCGCGCCGCGCCGAGTGGCCCATGGTGCCGATGCGCCAGATCCGGCCCTGCAGGGGCCCGAAGGCGGCGCCGATCTCGAGGTCGAAATCCTCGATCAGCCGCCCGCGCACGCGCACGTCGTCCACGCCGTCGGGGATCAGCACCGGCGTGATGAACGGCAGACGGCGCTCGGGGGGCTCCGCCCCGAAGAGGGTGAGGCCCATCGCAGTCAGCCCGGCGCGGAGCGCGTCGCCGTGAAGGCGATGGCGGGCGAAGCGCGCGGCCAGGCCCTCGTCCTGAATGGCGCGCAGCGCTTCGCGGAGGCCGTAGACCATGGTGGTGGGCGCGGTGTGGTGATTGAAGCGCTGCGGGCTCCAGTAGCGCGCGAGCTGGATGAGGTCGAGGTAGTTGCTCTGCGGGCGCGTGCGGCGCGCCGCCAGCACCGCCTCCGCGTGCGCGTTGTAGGTGACGGGGGCCAGGCCCGACGGGCACGAGAGGCATTTCTGCGTGCCCGCCACCATCACGTCCACGCCCCACCCGTCGGTCTCCACCGCGCAGCCGCCGAGGGTGACGACGGCATCGGCCATCAGGAGCGCGTCGTGGGCCCGGGCCAGGCGCGCGATCTCCGGCAGCGGCTGTAGCACGCCGGTGGACGTCTCCCCGTGGATCAGGGCCACCAGCCGCGTCTTCCCGCCCCTCAACGCCGCCGCGACCGCGTCAGGGTCAATCACGCGGCCCCATTCCGCGCGCACCGGCACCACCTCGGCGCCGCAGCGCTCGGCGATCTCGGTCAGCAGCAGGCCGAAGCGCCCGCATTCTCCCACCACCACGCGGTCGCCCGGCTCCACGAGCGAGACGATGGCGGCCTCGAGCCCCGCGCGCCCCGTCCCGGGCACGGGGAAGGCGCGGGCGTTCTCCGTCTGGAAGACGAAGCGTGTGAGCGCCATCACCTCGTTCATGATCGCGGTGAAGTCGGGGTCGAACTGGCCCAGCAGCGGCGCCGCCATGGCCCGGAGCACGCGCGGGTCGGCCATGGTCGGGCCCGGGCCCATCAGGACGCGTGAGCTCATGGGCGAGACTCTACTAAGATCGCCTGCCATGGGAAAGCCACTCGGCCGGCCCACGCGGGGCAAGACCGCGCCCAATCGCCTGCGGAAAACGGATACGTTCCTGGCCATCGCCTTCCCCGCCTTCGTGCGCCAGCTGCCCGGGCTCTACGTGGACCTGGGCTATGGCGCTTACCCCGTCACCACGGAGGAAACATGGCGGCGCCTGCGGCGGCTCGATCCCCGCGCGCGCGTGCTGGGCGTGGAGATCGATCCCGCGCGCGTGGTCGAGGCGCAGCCCTACGCCGCGCCCGGGCTCGAGTTCCGCCACGGGGGCTTCGATCTGCCGCTGCGGCCCGGTGAGGAGGTGTCCGTGATTCGCGCGTTCAATGTGCTGCGCCAGTACGACGAGGCTGCGGTGGCGGACGCCCTGGCGGCGCTGGGCGCACGGCTCGCGGAGGGGGGCCTCCTGATCGAGGGCACGTCCGATCCGCACGGGCGGATGCTCGCGTTCAATCTCTTCAAAAAGGCGACCGCGCTCGAGCGCGCGGGCGTGGTGCTGGCGCCGCGGCTCGGTATGGATTTCGCGCCGCGCGCGCTTCGCGCCGTCTTGCCCAAGACGTTCATCCATCACGCAGAGCCGGCGGGCGCCATCGATCGCTTCTTCACCGCGTGGGACGCGGCCTGGCAGCGGGCGCGGGGCAGTGGGCGGACGCCCCAGCAGCGCTTCGTAGCGACCGCGCATGGGCTGGCCGAGCGCGGCGGGTACGCGCTCGACCGGCGCGAGGCCCTACTTCGTCGCGGATTTCTCTGGCTCGGAGCCGACTGGCCGGATCGGTGACTCGGCGGGCCGCGAGACGGCGGGCTTCCTGATGAGGCCGAACGCGCGCAGCCGCAGCAGGTCCAGCTCGGCGCCGGCCCACAGGCGCAGGCCCCGCAGCGTCATGCGGAAGGGCGCCCAGTCCAGTGCGAAGTAGGGCTTGAGCCGCCGGCCGTGATTGCGCCGGCCCTCGGCGCCCAGGCGCCGGCGGGCGAGGGCGATGGTCTTGAAGCGGCGGTTGTACGCGCGCATGAAGCGGTAGTTGAGCGACGCGCCGGGATGGCCCAGCACGGGCATCCAGGTGAAGCGTTTGACGAAGCGATACGCCGGGATCACCACGAAGAGGTAGTACTGCGCGGTGTCCATCAGGAACGAGGCCGAGAGTAGATCCTGCTCGCCCATGTAGTAGTACTTGTCGCGGTACACCGACTGGAAGAAGCGATGGTACGAACGCACAAAGGCGCCGTTGTGCTCGGCGATTCGCGCGTCCAGGGCCTCGCCCATCCGGTCCTTCTTGATGATCTCGGTGGTGGCCTCGACCGTGAAGGCCGCGTGGTCGAGGCCTGGCGAGTAGTAGGGATCCATGAACGCGGCGGCGTCGCCCAGCAGCGCCCAGCCGCGCCCCATGTACTGGCGGCTCACGTATGGGAGGTACGAGTAGAAGCGCAGATCCTCCACGCGGGGCTCCGCGCCCTCGAGCAGCTCGGCGAGCGCGGGAATGGCGCGCAGGAATGCCGCGAAGTCCCCCATCCGGTCGCGGCTCTCCGACAAGCCGATCAGCCGCGTGTCGTACACGACGCCGATGCTGGTCTCGCCGTGGCCCAGCGGGATCACCCAGATCCAGTAGCCGAAGCCCATGTAGTGATTGGTGCTGAGCCGGCGCGAGCCAAGCCCGCGATGCGCGAGTCCCCCGCCCTGGCGCGCGGCGAGGTCGTCGATGTGGCGCACGTTCTTCCATCGGCACCAGATCGCCGCCGTGGGGTGCTCCTCATTCTTGTCGATGAGCCCGAGGCGCTTGCCGAGGAACGTCGCGCGCCCGGTGGCGTCGAGCACCCAGCGGCACGCCACCGTCTCCTGCTGGCCGTCCTGCTCGATGGTGACGCGGGCGTCGAAGTCCCCCAGGGCCACCTCGGCCACACGCGCCGGGCGCATCAACGTCGCCCCTTCGACCACCGCGGTGGCGAGGAGATGCTCGTCGAGCGCATCGCGCCGGAGCTGGAAGGACGGCACCGCGCTCCGGAGAAACCCGCCCGTCTCGGAGGCGTCCGCGTGCCCCTTGACGTGCTCGTTGGAGAACCAGTAGCGGAGACCTTCCTTGGGGAGCTGCTCGACTTCCAAGTGATTCCACATCGCGAGGCGACGGGTGAGGAACATCGCCGACATCTCGGTGGTGGCCTCGCCCACCTTCATGTCGAAGGCGGGCGCGCGCTCCACGATCAGCACCGAGAGATCCGGCTGCTCGCGCCGCAGGAGGATGGCGGCGGAGGCGCCGGAGAAGGCCCCGCCCAGGATCACGACGTCGAAGCGCCGCATCGGGGCGAGTGTCCTATGGAAGCCGCCGCGGGGGCAAGGGGCGATGGGGAACGGGGAGGCGGCGTGATAGCCTCGGGGCATGAGCGAGACGGGACGGCCCGCCGCCGCGGGGCAGGCGCCGGGCTATCAGGTCGACGTCACCGAGCGCGGCGCCGGGGGCAAGACCCTGGACCGCCGCCTCTTCATCCAGCTTCAGGTCTTCACGGGCAGCGCCGACCCGAAGCCTCTGGCGGTGGCGCTCGAGCGCAGCGGCGTCGAGGCCGTGCTCTACCGGGACCTCAACGATCCGCGCGGCATTGGCGTGCTCGCCCTGGCCGAGGATCCCGTCGCCCTAGTCACGCGCGCCCGCGAGACGCTGAGCGCCGAGCCCTTCGAGGCGCTCACGCATCGGCCCGAGCTCGCCATGGTGGGGCGCACCTACGCCTCCGGCTTCGAGCCGGACCTCACCGAGTGGCTGCTCGAGCGGCCGCGCCGCACCGTGCTGAACCCAGCGTGGCCCTGGGCCATCTGGTATCCCCTTCGCCGCACCGGCGCCTTCGCGCGCCTGTCGCGCGAAGAGCAGGGCAAGATCCTGCACGAGCACGCGACGATCGGCCGGGCCTACGGCGAGGCTGACCACGCTCACGACATCCGCCTGGCCTGCTACGGTCTCGACACCAGCGACAACGATTTCGTGATCGGGCTCGTGGGCCGGGCGCTCCATCCCCTCTCCCACCTGGTCCAGGCCATGCGGCGGACGATTCAGACGTCGGAGTACATCGAGAAGCTGGGGCCGTTCTTCGTCGGCCACGCAATTTGGCAGCGCGCCCGCTGAGCGCGGGCCACGCGGCTACGGCAGCTTGATCGAGAAGCCGCCCTTGAGGTAGGGGCCATCGACGTCGCGGTGAAGCACGCCGCCGCCGACGGCCTCGGTGGGATCGGGATTCATCCGCAAGAAGCGATACTCGCCGAACAGTTCCACCCTCTTCGAGACCTTCACCGCGAGGCCCGCCCCCATGTCCATGCCGGACTTCTGCGTCCGGGACATGTCCTCGTAAGGCACGCCGCTGTCGCGAATGCTGCTGTCGGTGAGGAACGTGGAGCCGACGGAAAGATAGGGGACCAGGCGCCCGATGGCCCGGCTGTCCTCGCGGGGCGCCAGTGGCACGCGCAGCATGCTCTCGCTCCCGTCGCGCACCACCGAGAGGTCGATGGGCGGCGTGGGGCTGGTGGCCGCGGCCGGCACGGGGTCGAGGAAGGAAAGCCCCGCGATGTAGCCGTCCCCCGCCCAGGCCGGCCCCGCCAGGAGCACGCTCGCCAGGCCGAGCCCCGCGAGGAAGTGGCCCCCGATCCGTCGTTTCATCACGCTCTACAGCCTAGCACGGCGGTCAAAGAGAAGCCGGGGCGCCCCATGCCGGCGGCGCCCCGGGAAACCGCGCTCGCCGACGGCAGCCCCGACGGCATCGCGCGGGTCGTTGTCGGTGTTAGTTGGTCTTGGCCGGCGCCGGCTTGTCGGCGGGCTTGGCCTCGCTCTTCTCGGCAGGCTTGGCGGCGGGATCCGTGGTCTTCTTGGCCTCCTTGGCCTCCTGCTTCTCGTGCCCCTTGGCCTTCGCCTTGGCCTTGCCCTCGTCCTTCTTCGCGCCCTTGTCGGCCGGCTTGTCCATCGACTTCGCGTCCGCCGGCTTGTCGGCGGGCTTCATCTCGGGCTTGGCCTCGGGCTTCGTCTCTGCCGGCTTCGTCGCCGGCGCGGGCGTCTGCGCGATGGCGGACCCGAGGGTCCCCAGCGAGAACGCAGCAGCCACCATGGTCGCTACGATGCGAGTCACCTTCATCGATCGCTCCTCCTGGTTGAATGGTTCTTTCGACCGCGCCACGTTCGCAACGTCGGCGCCAGTCGCCGCGTTCGATCCGTTCACTCGTGCTAACTCGGGTTTCGCGGGAAGAGTTCACCACTCCGAACGGCGTCGGCGGCGCCGTCAATGGATGGCGCGCAACTGAAGGCCCGGCAATAGCTTTTGGCCGGTGCCGCGCGCGCCGCAAAATCTGCGCGCCGGGCGATCTGGAGGAATTACATCCCGCCGATGTAAGGCTTACACGCCCGTGCTATCACTGGAGCGCATGGGCTACGACGCGGTCGTCGTAATCGGCTTCGGTGGGCCGGAAGGCCCCGATGACGTGCTGCCATTCTTGGAGAACGTGACTCGCGGCCGCGCGGTTCCGCAGGAGCGCCTGCTCGAGGTGGCCGCGCACTACCATCACTTCGGCGGCGTGAGCCCGATCAACGCGCAGACGCGCGCGCTCGTCGAGGCGCTGCGCGCGGAGCTGGCCGCGCACGGGCCCGCGCTCCCCGTCTACTGGGGGAACCGGAACTGGCGCCCGCTTCTCGCCGACACGCTCGCGCAGATGGCGGCGGACGGCGTGCGCCGTGCGCTGGCCTTCGTGACCTCGGCCTTTGGCTCGTATTCCTCGTGCCGCCAGTACCTGGAGGACATCGCGCGGGCCCGCGCGGAGGTGGGCGCGCACGCGCCCGCGGTGGACAAGCTCCGGCTGTTCTGGAATCACCCGGGCTTCATCGAGCCCGTGGCGGAGCGTGTGGAGGCGGCGCTGGCCTCGCTCCCCGTTCCCTCGCGCACGACGGCGCACCTTGCCTTCACCGCGCACAGCGTGCCCCTCGCCATGGCCCAGACGAGCGTGTACGAGCGTCAGCTCGAGGCAGCGTGCGCGCTGATCGCGGAGCGGCTTACTTCCTCCCATCCGTGGCAACTCGTCTATCAGAGCCGGAGCGGGCCGCCCAGCGTGCCGTGGCTCGGCCCCGACATCCGCGAGCATCTGGCGACGCTCAAGGCCGCGGGGGTCACCGACGTGGTGGTGGCCCCTATCGGCTTCGTCTCCGATCATCTCGAGGTGCGCTGGGACCTCGACGTGGAGGCGGCGGCCCGCGCGCGCGCGCTCGGCCTCCGATTCATACGGACAGAAACGGTCGGCGTGCACCCGCGCTTCGTGGGGATGATCCGCGAGCTGATCCTCGAGCGCACCGCGGGCGCGCCCCGGCGCGCGCTGGGCACGGAAGGGCCCGCGCCCGACGACTGCGCGCCGGGCTGCTGCCCCGCGCCCGGCGCGCGCCCCGCGCCTACGCGCGGGGCTTGACCCAGGTCTCCGTCCAGGCGAGGCAGGCGCTCGAGCCCTGCCGGTCGCCGCGCATCTCGGGCCACACGCTCCCGGTGGCCACGCGGCCGTTCATCTCGATCTGCGCGCCGCGCGCCGGGAAGAACGTGCTGAACACGCCGATCGGGCGGTCGTTGAAGCCGGGCGGGGCGTGAAGCACGAACGGCGCGATGCAGTCGTACCAGGACAGCGTGATGCGCGCGTCGGCGGCCAGGATCGACTCCGTGGCGCTCGAGCGCGGGCCCCCGGAGCGCTCGAACGCCGCCGCCATCACCGGGATCGCGGTGTCGGCGAAGGCCGGGAACAGGAGCTTCTCGATGCTGGTCTGAAGCCACCGGGCCACCGCGATGTTGTCGCTGTAGATCCGCACCTTGTTGTCGGTGAGGGAGGACTGCAAGAAGAGCACGTGGCCGGCGCCGGCGCCGCACCAGAGCACGCGCCAGTGGCTCGCGCGATCGGACATGGTCTTGCCGCCGTCGGGGCTCAGCCGGATGAAGGAGTTCTCACCGGTCATCATGGGCTCGTTGGGGTCGACGGGAGGCATAAGATCTCCTTTCGGAATTGGGCAGGATCCGGGTTCCGGGAGAACATAGAGGAAATGGCGGGCCGGGGCAAGCCACGCACGCGTTGGGGACGCCGTCTACTCCTCATCCTCTTCTTCGCCTTCGCCACGTGGGTGGTGTGGGAGATGGCCACGTGGCCCGGCGTGGCGCGCCTGGCCACCGAGCGCCCCACCTCCACCGCCTTCATCGAGCACTACCGCGCGCGGCAGCGGGCGCACGGCAAGCCCGACCGCGTCGCGTGGACCTGGGTGCCCTACGCGGCGATCTCGCCCGACCTCAAGCGGGCCGTGCTCGTGTCGGAGGACATCAACTTCTTCTCGCATCGTGGCTTCGATCTCGGCGAGGTGCAGAGCGCGCTGGAGAAGGCGATGCGCGAGGGCGAGGTCCCGCGCGGCGCCTCCACCATCACCCAGCAGGTCGCCAAGAACCTGTGGCTCTCGCCCTCGCGCAACCCGTGGCGGAAGGCCAAGGAGGCCATCCTCACGTGGCAGCTCGAGCGCACGCTCTCCAAGCGGCGTATCCTTGAGCTCTATCTCAACGTGGCGGAGTTCGGCCCCGGCGTGTTCGGTGTCGGCGCGGCGAGCCAGCGCTACTTCGGCCGTCCCGCCGCGGAGGTCGGCCCCACGGAGGCCGCCGCCCTCGCCGCAGGGCTCCCGATGCCGGGCACGTGGCACCCTGGGGTCGATACGGCGGGGTATCGGCGGCGAGTCGCCGCCATCCAGAACCGGATGGACAAGGCGGGCTTCCTCGCCCGGCAGATCTGAGCCCCGACGCGGTATCATACGCGCCATGACCCCCTTCCCTCTCGCGCTCGACGGTGTTCGCGTGATCGATCTCTCCCGCGTCATCGCGGGGCCCTGGTGCGGCGCGCTCCTCTCCGACCTCGGCGCCGACGTCGTCAAGGTCGAGGACACCGGGGCGGGCGACGAGTCGCGCACCTGGCCGCCGCACAAGGACGGCGAGGCCGCCGCTTATCTTCTCTTCAACCGGAACAAGCGGGCGATGACGCTCGACCTCAAGACACCCGAGGGCGTCGAGGTGGTGAAGGCGCTGACGCGCACCGCGGATGTGGTGATCGAGAACTTCCGCACCGGCACCATGGAGGGCTTCGGCCTCGGCTACGACGTGCTCAGCGCCGAGAACCCGCGTCTCATCTACTGCTCGGTGTCGGCCTTCGGCCGGACGGGCCCGCGCAAGGACAGCCCCGGCTACGAGGCGCTGATGCAGGCCTTCAGCGGCATCATGTCGATCACCGGCGAGCCCGGCGGCCAGCCCGTGCGGGCGGGCGTGTCATTCCTGGACCTCTCCACCGGCATTCTCTGCGCGCTGGGAGTCTGTGCCGCGCTGCTGCAGCGTCAGGGCACGGGCCTGGGGCAACGTGTGGACGGCTCGCTCCTGGAGACCGCGGTCAGCCTGCTCGCCTTCCACGCCGAGGGCTATCTCCTGACCGGCGCGCTGCCGCGGGCGCTCGGCTCCGGCCACCCGTCGCTCTCGCCCTACCGGAACTTCAAGTGCCAGGACGGCCAGTGGATCTTCATCGCCGCGGCCAACGACCGGTTCTGGGGCAAGCTCGCGCGCGCCCTCGGCCTCGAGGCGATGGCCACCGACCCCCGCTTCGCGAAGAACCAGGATCGCGTGAAGCACCGGGCGGAGCTCGAGAGTATCCTGGAGAAGACGATCGGCGCACGCGACCGCGAGCCGCTCTTGAAGACTCTCGAGGAGGCCGACGTGCCCGCCACGCCCGTCAACACGGTGGATCAGGTGATGAACGACCCGCAGACGGCCGAGCGCGGCATCGTGCAGCGTGTGGCGCACCCCACGCTGGGCGAGATCCCGATCGTCGGCACGCCGCTCCACTTCTCGCGGATGAGCCCGGGCGTGCGGCGGGCCGCTCCGCTGCGCGGCCAGCACACCGACGAGATCCTCGCGGAGGCCGGCTACTCGGCCGCGCGCATCCAGGCCCTGCGGGACAAGAAAGTCGTGCTCTAGCGGGGGTCCGCTCGCCGAGGAGGTTCCCATGCTGGGATTCAAGAAGAAGACGATGGTGAAGCCCGAGGACGCCCTACCCGGCCGCGCCGAGCGCATGCCGGTGCCGGCCAAGCACTTCGTGAACGGCGCGCCGCTCGAGCCGCCCTTCCCCGAGGGGCTCGAGCAGGCGGTGTTCGGGCTCGGCTGCTTCTGGGGCGCCGAGAAGCTCTTCTGGCTCACGCCCGGTGTCTACACGACCGCGGTGGGCTATGCGGGCGGCGTGACGCCGAACCCCACCTATGAAGAGGTGTGCTCCGGGCTCACCGGCCACACCGAAGTCGTGCTGGTCGTATTCGATCCCAAGGCGGTGTCGTACGACGCCCTCCTGCGCGTGTTCTGGGAAGGCCATGATCCCACCCAGGGCATGCGACAGGGCAATGACGTGGGCACGCAGTATCGCTCGGCCGTCTACACCTACGGCGACGCCCAGCAACGGGCCGCCGAGGCCGCGCGCGACATGTACGCGAAGGCGCTCGGCAAGGCCGGCCATGGCGCCATTACGACGGAGATCCGACCGGCGCCGCCCTTCTACTACGCCGAGGATTATCACCAGCAGTATCTGGCCAAGAATCCCTGGGGGTACTGCGGGATCGGCGGGACTGGCGTGGCCTGCCCGGTGGGGCTGGCCGCCGCCCACTGAGGCGCCTTAGCGGGTAATCGCGCGGGCGGGACCGCCGGCGGGCGGCGGCTCGGCGGAGATCGAAAACGCCACCTTGAAGCCGTCGCGATACTCGTAGGACGCGCGGACGCGCGCGCCCGGCGGCAAGTCCTTCAGCTCCACCGGCGTGCCGTTCACGTCGATCCGTGTCTTCGGCGTCACCATGAGGGTGGCGCCGAACATGCCCAGCAGGTCCGAGGTCAGCTCCACCTTGGAGTCGGAGAGGTCCACCCGCCGGAGCGTCGCGTCCTCGATCTCGATGCGCAGCGGGCCGCCAGAGCCCTGCGCGCTCGCGCTCCAGCCCATGAGATGGCGAATCACCCGGTACCCGCCATAACCGACGCTGCCAACGAACAGACCGAGGATCACGAGGGTGATCAGCGACCCCTGAAGCCGCCCAACCAGCGAGGCGCCGCTCACGCCGCGCGACCTAGGGAATGGGGATCAGACCCCCGCCGGTTGCGCTCGGCCCGCTCGGCGCGCTCAGCCTCGCGGCGCCGATGCAGGTCGACCAACCGTCCGATCACCAGGACCGTCAGCACGTTGACGATTTCAAGTCGAATGAGTAACGCGGTTTTGGCCGTACCCCACGCCTGGCGGGTTGCCTCTTCGGGCAGGGAGAACAAAAAGTGGGTCATGTCGTTCCTCCGGGGGGGACGGAATCCTGAGGACGCATGCGACGTGCCAGGGCAGCTGGGCCCCGCGACCGCCGGGGGGGACACCAGGCAAGCACTCGGTCTCCCGCGGCAACGGTGCCGGCGGGGAGGGGGCGATGTGAGCCCAGTCGCCCGACCGGTGGAGACAAACTTACGTACATGTAGCCTTTACCCACCAAGCTCAGTTGCCCATGACGAGGCCACCGTCGATGTTGATGGCCTGTCCCGTCATGTAATCGGAGTCCGGCCCCGCGAGGTAGGCGACGAGACCGGCGACATCGTCCGCGGTCTCGGGCCTCCCGAGGGGAATGCCCGCCGTGCGCCGCTTCCAGGCGGCACCCACCGTCAGGCCCTCGATCGCCGTGGTCTCGCGGTCGATCTGCTCCCACATGGCGGTGTCCACCGCGCCCGGGCATACGCAGTTCACGGTCACGCGCCGCGGCGCAAAGGCCTGGGCGGCGGTGCGGGTGATGCTCACCACGCCCGCCTTGGACGCGGCGTAGGGCCCCACCAGCGGGCTCGAGCCGCGGTAGGCGGCGATGGACGCCGTCTGGATGATCTTGCCGCGCAGCTCAGAGCCTTCCATCGGCGGCTGCTCGATCATCCGGCGCGCGGCCGCCTGCAAAACGAAGAACACGGCGCGCAGGTTGACGTCGAGCACGCGATCCCATTCCGCCGGCGTCACATCGAGCAGCCGCTGCACCCCGATCACGCCCGCATTGTTGAACAGGACGTCCAGCCGCCCCCAGCGTTGGTAGACCGTGTCCACCATGGCCTCGATGTCGACGGTCTGAGTGACGTCGGCGCGCACCGACACCTGGCCGAGCTCGGCCGCCAGCTTCTCGACGCCGCCTCCGTCGATGTCGGCCAGGACCAGGCGCGCGCCGGCTCCGGCCAGGCGGCGCGCGGTGGCGGCACCGATGCCGCGGGCGGCCCCGGTAATGAGCACGGTACGGTCGACCAGGGGGGTGCGGGAATCACGGGATGGGGTAGGCATGCCACTAACCTCGATGATATGCTCGGTTACGAATAGTGCCCCCACATGCCGGGGACAAGTCCAGAGCGGGGAGGCTCCATGTCGACCAAGTTCCTGTATAAGCTGCCGGTCGAGCAAACCCAGTGGAAATTCGAGGGTCAGACGACCACCGCGTTCACCTGGGAATACGAGGACGGCGGCGCCGACCTCCTCCGCCTCTACGCCAAGGGCAAGAAGCAGCAGTGGGACGCGGCCGAGCGGCTCGACTGGTCGCTGCCCGTCGATCCTGACAACCCGATGGGGCTCGACGATCGGACCATCGCCATCTTCAACACGCCGCTCTGGAACGGCCTCTCCGACAAGGACAAGGCCCACGTGCGGCGCAATCTCCAGGCCCACACCCTCTCGCAGTTCATGCACGGTGAGCAGGGCGCGCTCATCGCGACGTCGAAGATCGTCCAGACCGTGCCGGGCGTCCCCGCAAAGTTCTACGCCGCGACCCAGGTGATGGACGAAGCCCGCCACGTCGAAGCCTATGCGCGGCTGCTCCACGAGAAGGTCAAGCTCGCATACCCGATCACGAAGACGCTCGCGCTCCTCCTCGAGAGCACCATCTCCGACCGGCGCTGGGACATGACCTATCTCGGGATGCAGGTGCTGATCGAAGGCCTCGCCCTCGCCGCCTTCCAGCGCATCCGCGATACCTCCTCCAACACCCTGGCCGCCGGCGTCAACGCCTACGTCATGCAGGACGAGGCCCGGCACGTGGCGTTCGGCCGGCTCGCCCTCCGCGACTACTACCCGCACCTCTCCGACGCGGAGCGGGACGAGCGCGAGGAGTTCGTGGTGGAGGCCTGCTACCACATGCGCGACCGCTTCAATCAGGGCGAGGTGTGGGAAAACCTCGGCCTGCCCGTGAAGGAGTGTGTCGAGGCGGTGGAGAAGTCCGAGTACATGAAGATGTTCCGAACGAGGCTGTTCTCCAGAATCGTCCCCACCGTGAAGGACATCGGACTTTGGGGGGCGCGGGTGCGCAAGGCCTACGAGGACATGGGGGTGATGGAGTTTGCCACCGTGGACGCCCAGGCCATGCTCGACAACGACGGACGCGTGGCGGAGGAGTTTGACGCCAAGATGTTCGTCGACAAGACGCTCAACGGCCACTAGCCCCGCTCGGGCGCGCCGTGAGGGCGCCGGACCCCGCCTGACCCTTGCCCGCGCCCCCCGCCCGTGATAGGTAGCGTAGCGGCAACGCCGCCGATGCGCAGCGGGACCTCACGCCAAGGAGGACGGGATGCGCGCCGACTCACCGAGCGACCGGCCGGGCCGTAGGCAGTTCCTCCGCACCGCGGGGCTCGCGGGCATCCTCGCTGCCCGGCGTGCCCCCGCCTTCGCCCAGGGCGCCTCGCTCCACATCCTGCAGTGGTCGCACTTCGTCCCCGCCGCCGACACCCTGTTCGACGCGCAGGCCCAGGAGTTCGGCAAGCAGGCGGGCGCGACAGTCCGCATCGAGCGCATCAACCAGAACGACATTCAGGCGCGGGTCACCGCCGCGGTGCAGAGCGGCGCGGGCGCGGACATCATCACGATCGCCAACAACCACGCGCTGCTCTACGACACCGCCCTCGCCGACGTCTCCGACATCGCCGAAGAGGTCGGCGGCAAGCAGGGCGGCTGGTACGACTACGCGCGGGTCAACTGCGTGGCGGGCGGCCGCTGGGTGGGGGTCCCGTACTTCCTCATTTCCTGGGCCGTGACCTATCGCGAGGACTGGCTGCAGGCCGAGGGCCTGCGCTATCCGCAGACCTGGGACGAGTTCCGCGCCACCGGCAAGAAGATGAAGGCCAAGGGCAAGCCCTTCGGCCAGGCCTTCGGCCACAGCATCAACGACCCCAACAACTGGTGCTACCCCCTGGTGTGGATGTGGGGCGGGATGGAGGTGGACAAGGACGGCCGCACCGTCGTCCTCAACCGCAAGGCCACGGTGGACGCGGTGAAGTGGAACAACGTGCTGTGGAAGGACTGCTTCGACGAGGGCGGGCTGGCCTGGGACGACAGCAACAACAACCGCGCCTTCCTCTCCCAGGAGATCTCGCTGACCGGCAACGCCCCCAGCATCTACGTGGCCGCCCGCGGGAAGTTCCCCGACGTCTACAAGGGCACGAATCACGGCCACTACCCCCCGGGGCCGGCCGGGCGCTTCTACTGGCTCCCCGCGTGGAACAGCGTCGTCCCGAAGTACAGCAAGAGCCAGAAACTCGCCAAGGACTTCATCCGTTACTACATGGAGCGAGCGCAGTACGACAAGTACTTCGAGGTCATGGACACCTTCGGCATCCCCGGCACGCGCGGCTACAAGGATTCCCCGCTCTGGCGAAAGGATCCCAAGACGGCGGTGTTCCCCGAGACGCTACAGTACGCCCGTCAGGTCGGTCACGCCGGGCCACCGGGCCGCAAGGCCACCGAGGCCCTGTCCAAGTACATCCTCGTCGACATGTTCGCGAAGAGCATCCAGGGACTGGCCCCCGAGGACGCCGTCAAATGGGCCGAAGCGGAGCTGAAGAAGATTTACGAGGCCTGACAACGTCCGGACCTTCGTCAAGGAGAGACCCCATGCGCGATTCCAGTCACGTTCCGGCTCGCTCCCGTGCTGCCCTGTCCCGCCGGCGTTTCCTCGCCGGCGCCGCCGCGGTGCCCGCCCTCGCCGGGCTCGAGGGCATCCTCGCCGCGCGGCGCGCCCCCGCGTTCGCCCAGGGCACCAAGCTCCACATCGTGCGCTGGGTGGACTTCATCCCCGAGGCCGATGTCGAGCTGAAGCGCCAGGCCCCGGAGGCCAGCAAGGCGCTCGGCGCGGAGGTGCAGTTCGAGTTCATCAATGCCAACGACCTCCAGCCACGCATCACCGCCGCGATCCAATCTGGCGCGGGCGCCGATCTCTTCCAGATGCTCTACAACTGGGCGCACCTCTACGCCAACGCCCTCGTGGACGTCTCCGACGTGGCCGAGCCCATCGGCAAGGCGCAGGGCGGCTTCTACGACGTGTTCGCCGCCGCCAACAAGGTCAACGGGCGCTGGCTCGCCATGCCCCACGGCATCGGCGGCAACGCCGTCGCCTACCGGCGGTCGTGGCACGCCGAGATCGGCATCACGGAATTTCCCAAGACCATGGAGGCCTGGCGCGAGATCGGCAAGAAGCTCAAGGCCAAAGGCCGGCCGGTCGGGCAGGCGCTCGGCCACAGCTTCGGCGATCCGCCCACCTTCGCGTATCCCCTGCTCTGGAGCTACGGCGGCGCGGAGACCGATCCCACCGGCAAGAAAGTCGTGATCAACTCCAAGGGCACGGTGGAGTCGGTCAAGTTCATGCAGGCCTTCTGGAAGGATGCGTGCGACGAGGGCGGTCTGGCCTGGGACGACACCAACAACAACCGGGCGTTCCACGCCGGCGAGATCTCGGCCACGCTGAACGGGGCCAGCATCTACATCGTGGCCAAGCGCCAAAAGGACAAGATCAAGGACGACAAGGGCGAGCCCCTCTACCTCGACATCGAGCACGCGGCGCCGCTTCCCGGCGGGCCCGCCGGCCAGGCCGCGCTCTACGTCCCCTTCCAGCACGCCCTCATGAAGTACTCGAAGAATCAGAAGCTCGCCAAGGACTTCCTCCGCTGGCTGCATCAGAAGGAGAACTACGGCAAGTGGTTCGAGGTCAACGAGGGCTACTCGGTGGGCGCGGCCACCGCGTGGGAAGAGCACCCGATGTGGGGGCGCGTCGACAAGCCGCTCCAAATCTTCCGCCGCGCCGCGCGGCAGGGCCGGATGATCGGCTATCAGGGTCCGGCCACGGCGAAGGCCACCGAGTCCTACTCGAAGTACATCGTCGTCGACATGTACGCCAAGGCCGTTCAGGGCATGAAGGCCGAGGATGCGGTGAAGTGGGCCGAAACCGAGCTCAAGAGCATCTACGAGGCCTGAGCGTCCCCACCACCCAGGGAGGAGCCATGTCCCCACGTGATTCCGAGCGTCCCGACCCCGGCCGGCGAGCTTTTCTCGCGGGCGCCGCCGCGGCATCCGCCGCCGTCGGCCTGGAAGGCGTGCTCGCCGCGCGCCGTCCACCCGCCTTCGCCCAGGGCACCAAGCTGCACCTCCTCCGCTGGGTCGATTTCATCCCGGCGTGCGACGTCGTCCTGAAGCAGGAAATCCTTCCCGCGGCGTCCAAGGCGCTGGGCGCCGAGGTCCAGCTGGAGACCATCAACGGCAATGACCTCCAGCCGCGTATCACCGCCGCGATCCAATCGGGCGGCGGACCGGACATCATCCAGATGCTCCACAACTGGCCGCATCTCTACCAGGCCGCGCTCGCCGACGTCACCGATCTCGGCGAGTGGCAGGGCAAGGATCAGGGCGGGTACTACGCCCAGGCGGAAGCCGCCGCCAAGGACGGCAAGCGCTGGCTCGCCCTGCCCCACGGCATCGTGGGCCTGCAGATCGCCTACCGGAAGTCGTGGCTCGCCGAGGTCGGCGCCACCGCCTTCCCCAAGACCCTGGAGGACCTCCGCCAGGTCGGCATGAAGCTCAAGAAGAAGGGACACCCCTACGGGCAGACTCTGGGACACACCTTCGGCGACGCGCCCGCATGGAGCTATCCGCTCATCTGGGCCTACGGCGCCGCCGAGGTCGATCAGACCGGCAGGAAGGTGGTGCTGGACAGCAAAGGCGCGGTCGAGGCCGTCAAGTTCATGCAGGCCTTCTGGAAGGACGCCTGCGACGAGGGCGGGCTGGCCTGGGACGACACCACCAACAACCGCGCCTTCCTCGCCGGCGAGATCTCCGCGACGCTGAACGGCGCCAGTATCTACATCGCGGCCAAGCGCGGTCAGGACAAGATCAAGGACGAGAAGGGCGAGCCGATGGTCCGCGACATCGAGCACGCGCCCCTGCCCGCGGGCCCGTCCGGCGTCTGGGGCTACCACGTGGCCTTCTCCCACGCCGTCATGAAGTACGGCAAGAATCAGAAGCTCGCCAAGGACTTCCTCAAGTGGCTGCACGGCAAGGAACAGTTCGGGAAATGGTTCGAGGTCGCGGAGGGCTTCTCGGTCGGGTCCACCAAGTACTGGGAGCAGCATCCGCTGTGGACCAAGGTCGACGAGCCCATGAAGATCTACCGGCAGGCGGCGGGGGCCTCGCGCATGATCGGCTACGCCGGCCCGCCCTCCGCGAAGGCCACCGAGGTCTATTCCAAGTACATCATCACCGACATGTTCGCGAAGGCGGTGCAGGGCACCTCGGCCGAGGACAGCGTGAAGTGGGCCGCGGGCGAGCTGCGGAAGATCTACGGATGACGCGCGCCCGGATCCGCCGCGTCGCCGTCGGTCTTGCCGCCGTCGCGCTGGCCGCAGGGCTCGCCCCGCGGCCAGCGCCGGCCCAGCCCGTGCAGATCACCATCGTCCAGCCCGCCGAGGCGACGACCATGGATCCCGGGCGCAGCACCCAGGTCCTCACCGTGAACTACTTCTACAACCTCTACGACTCGCTCACCCGCTGGGATTCCGCCCTTGCGCTGCAGTCCGGGCTGGCGACGTCGTGGCGCGCGCTCAACGACACCACGTGGGACTTCACCCTTCGGCCCGGCGTGAAGTTCCACGACGGCGCCCCCCTCACCGCCGATGACGTGAAGGCCACCCTCGAGCGCAACCTGATTCCCGGGCGCACCGGGGTCACCGCGGGCTTCGCCACCATCGAGTCCGTGCAGGTCCCCACGCCCGGCGTCGTGCGCATCATCACCAAGAAGCCCGATCCCCTGCTCCCCGTCCGCATGGCGCAGATGGGCTCGCAGATCATCCCCGCGCGCTTCACCACCGAGGACGGCGCGAAGGAGCTCGCGCGCCGGCCCGTGGGCACCGGCGCCTATCGCTTCGTCGAGTGGGTGAAGGACGAGCGGCTCGTCATGGAAGCCAACCGAGACTGGTGGGGCTGGGAAGGGCGCAAGCCGAGCGTGGACCGCGTGGTCTGGAAGCCGATTCCCGAGGACTTTCCGCGCCTGGTCGCGCTGGACAAGGGCGAGGCGGACATCGTGACGAATGTGCCGCCGGACCGCATCAAATCGATCGCCGAGGGTCGAACAACCCGAGTAGTCAGCGTGCCGTCCTCCCGCACCGCGGCCTGCGCCATCAATGCCAGCGGGGGGCCTCTCGCCGACAAGCGCGTGCGCCAGGCGCTGCACTACGCCCTGGACATGAACGCGATCATCAAGGGGATCTACGCGGGCTACGGCAAGCCCTACTCGGGCGGCGTGGCCGACACCGATTTCGGCTTCAACCCCACGCTCAAGCCCTACCCCTACGATCTCGCGCGTGCGAAGGCGCTGCTCAGCGAGGCCGGCTACGGAAGCGGCATCGACGTCACGCTACACGCCGGCATGGGCACCATGGTCAACGATAAGCAGCTCATCGAGGTGATCGCGGACATGTGGGCCAAGGCCGGCATCCGCGCCAAGATCGCCATGATGGAGATGGGCGCGCGCCAGAAGATGGTCAACGATCGGGCCCTGCCCGTCGGCGGGCTGCTCCTCATCAACCCGCAGTCCACCCTGCTGGACGCCGACGGCAGCGTGTGGCGGCTTCTCCATCCCACCGGGCTCAACGGCAAGTACTGGGCGGGCAGCCAGCCCGGGCATCGCTTTCACGATCTGATGGAGCAGGCCCGCTACTCCCTGGACCCCGCGAAGCGCAAGCCGCTCTACATGGAGGCCACCCAGATCCTGCACGACGAGAAGCCCTGGCTCGATCTCTTCCAGGAAGTGATCGTCTACGGCACAAGCCAGCGGGTGAGCTTCAAGCCGCGGGCCGACTACCGGCTCATCGCGGCCGAGATGCAGGTCTCGCGCTAGCCATGGCCGTCCGCGTGCCTCTCATGGAGACGGGCCGCCTGCGGGCCCGGGTCGACGAGCTGCGCGCCCGCAAAGGGCCGCCGCCCTGGTCGGACGCCCTCGTGCTCACGGACGACATCCAGGCGTTCATCATTTGCCATCCGCCGGGGCAGCCCAACGACACCCACTATCACCTGCACGACGAGTGGTGGGTGGTGCTGGCCGGCGAGATCGACTGGTACATCGAGGACGAGCCCAAGCCCGTTCGCGGCCGGGCGGGCGATTTCGTGTTCGGTCCGAAGAACCGCTGGCATCACCTCGAGCCCGTGGGCACCGAGCCGACCATTCGCATCGCCATCAACGCGCGGGGCGAGTTCCACCGCTACGATCGCCCCGGCTGCAGGCCCCTGCCCGCGTCCTAGGGCGTGATCACCGTCATGTAGGGGGCGGCGGGCGTCTCGCCGGCGCGGACGTCGCGCGGGACTTCGAAGCGCACCGGGGGCACGCTCTTGAGATAGACCGCGATGGCCCGCGCGTCGGCTTCGGTGAGCACGGCGTACGAGGGCCATGGCATCACCGGGATCAACACGCGGCCGTTGCGGCTCTGACCCTGGCGTACCGCCCGTGCGATCTCGTCCTCGCTCCAGCGGCCCAATCCCGTCTCGGCGTCCGGCGTGAGGTTCTTTGGATACACGATGCCGCCGCCGGGCAGCGCGAAGCCGATGGCCGAGCCGGCGAGTCGCCGGTCGAAGTCCGGCTGCCCCGCGAGCGCGCCCGGGGTGTGGCAGCCGGCGCAATCCATGATCGTGGTGAGGTATTGTCCGCGCGCGATCTCGGCGGAGGCGCCGTGCGCGGCGGCGCCGGCATCGAGGGACTGCGTCGCGAGCATGCCCGTCCCGACCAAGAGGCCGAGCGCCAGCGCCAGCACTACCGTCTTCCAGCCCCTGATCCTCACGTGGATGCTCCTTTCCCCTCGTTTGTTGTTTTTGGTCGTGACCAGAGCAAGCTCAGTGCCAGCCCGCACGGGTACGAAAATCGGTGACTTGCGCACGCGTCGTGCGACGCGCCCGAGGGCGAAGCGCCCGATGCGCGAGGTGCCTGCGGCATCCCGCCCGCGCTGCGGGCGCCGGCCTTGCCCGCCACGACAGGCGCGGCTATGCTCGCCGGGACGCCGCGATGTCGTCGCGGTTTGGCCTGGCCCCAACCGATCCGAGGAGGCCCCTATGACTGGAGGTACGCGCGGTCGTACCCTCGCTGCCCTCGCCGGCGCAACGCTCGCCACGCTCGCGCTGGGCGGGTGCACCGCCTTCTACTGGTCCAAGCCTGGCACCACGCAGGAGCAGTTCGCGATGGACAATCAGGACTGCGCGAAGCAGGCGGCCCCCTCGCCCGCGGCTGTCGGTCAAGGGGCGATGATTCAGGACGTGTATCGAGGCTGCCTGGTCCAGCGCGGCTACGTCCGCTCGAAGCAGTACAAGCCGGTCGGCCCGGAGTTCTATCGCGGGATCGAGTAGTCGCGCGTCAGGCCCGCGCGCGGATCGCCTTGAGCACCAGGCGCGCGGGCGCGCCCGGGAAGGGCCAGCCGGGGATCCAGGCCGAGAAGCGGCCGGCGGGACCGCCCGCTACCACGATGTGGATGTTCGCCGCCTCTCGGAACTTGGGGACGGCGGCGCCGTTGACGCGCGCCCGCGTCTCCTCCCAGAGGAAGGCCCGCGCCTGGGCCTTGGTCCAGCCGTCACCCCCGATCGTCCGTGCGTGCTCGGGTGAGATCACGAGGAGCGTGTCGGTGAGGCCGGCGTGCCCGTCGCTGGCGATCACCGCACCGCTGCGTGCGATGGTCCCGAGTACCTCGCGCGCGGTGCGGTGCTGGGTGTCGGCGACCACCTGGAGCGCCTCCGCCGCCATCGCCCCCACCGTGCTCTGCGTGGGCGCGAAGCCGTGCTCCACGTGCAGCGGCTCCCACGGGCTCGCTTCCTCGTTCTCGCCGATACAGTAGGAGTAGCGGCCCGGCTGGGAGAACGTGGACATGCTGATCACTCCCGGCGCGGCGCCGCCGATGTTCAGCCAGCAGAGCCGCACCGCGCGCCCGATGGTCGCGTTCGCCCGCCAGCCCGGGCCGAAGGCGCCCGCCCCCGAGTTCACGCCGAGCGTCTGCCGCACCGGCCCGTTGAGGATGAGGAGCGGCGCGACGGCATCGGTGGTGCCGGACACTCCCACGAGCGAGAAGTCGGGGTCGCAGATCGCCTCGACGCTCGCGATCACCGCGGGCAGGTACTCTGGCCGGCAGCCCGCCATGACCGCGTTGACCGCGATGCGCTCCACGGTGGCCCGCCCGAGGCGCGGCGCGACCAGGCCGATCAGGGTGTCCCCGGGCTGTCCACTGGCCTCCACCGCGGCCCGCACCCGCTCCGCCGTCGGCGGCACTACGGGCAAGCCATCGGTGACGCCCCGGGCGTACAGGGCCTCGAAGGGATCGACCGCGTCGCTCACCGCCACACCATCCCCGCCCTCCTCGGGCCCGTCAAGCCCCCGGGAACGCGGCTGCAAAGGTAAGTGAATTCTCACCGGGGGCTCATCCGTCTCTTAGGTGCGCTCGCTAGAGTGCGTGTGTCGTCAGGACCGATCGTCGAACCGCGCACCAGGAGGACTTCATGAACCGCCATCTTCGCCACTCCCGCTGGGCATGGCCCGCCGCCGGCCTCGCCGGCCTGGCCCTTGCCCTTGTCATGCTCGTCGCCCCGCCGGGCTGGGGCCGCTCACCCTCTCCCGTCTGGAACGAGCAGGCCGTAACGGTCGCCCCGCTCGCCACGCCGGCGCCCAACTGGGTCGAGCTGGCCAAGGCCGTCAAGCCCGCCGTCGTCAACGTCACCAGCCGCCAGGACGGCGGCCGGGCCGCCGGGTCGGGCTTCGTGATCAATGCGGACGGGTACATCGTGACCAACAACCATGTCGTCGAGAACGCGAACACGGTCGTGGTCAAGCTCTCCGACGGCCGCGAGCTGAACGCCACCATCGTGGGGCGCGACCCCAAGACCGATCTCGCGCTCCTCAAGGTCGACGCCAAGAACCTGCCCGTGATCGGGCTTGGCGATTCGGCCGCGCTCCAGGTCGGCGAGCCGGTGATGGCCATCGGCAACCCGTTCGGCCTCGAGCAGACCGTCACGACCGGCATCGTCAGCGCCACCGGGCGCGTGATCGGCGCGGGACCGTATGACAACTTCGTGCAGACCGACACGTCCATCAACCCCGGCAATAGCGGCGGGCCCCTCATCAATGCCCGCGGCCAGGTCATCGGCATCAACTCGATCATCTTCAGCCGTACCGGCGGCTCTGTCGGTATCGGCTTCGCCATTCCCGTGAACCTCGCCAAGAGCGTGTTCACTCAGCTCGCGGAGAAGGGGCACGTGGAGCGGGGCTGGCTCGGCGTCACGATCCAGGAGCTCACGCCGGCGCTCGTGAAGAGCCTCAACCTGCCCGACACGCACGGCGCCCTGGTTGCCGAGGTCACGCCCGATTCTCCCGCCGCGGCGGCGGGGATCAAGCAGGGTGACGTGATCGTCGGGGTCGGCGGGCAGCCCGTGGCCCGCTCGTCGGACCTCCCCGCGGTCATCGCCAACGTCGAGCCCGGGCGCTCCGTCGCGCTGTCGGTGGTCCGCGACGGCAAGCCCCTGACGCTCAACCCCACCATCGCGCGCCTCGAGGACAAGGACGCGACGCAAACGGCGCGGGCCGACAAGCATGGCCCGCTGGGCCTGGTGGTGGGTCCGCTCACCCCGGACCTCGCGGAGGAGCTCTCGCTCCCCAAGAATCTGCACGGCGTGGTGGTGCGGGAAGTCCGTGACGGGAGCCCGGCCGCCGAGGCGGGCATTCAGGCGGCGGACGTGATCGTGCAGGTCGATCGCAAGCCCGTGGCCAGCGTGGCCGAGCTGCGCCAGGCGCTGGACAAGCACGCCAAGGGCACCCCGCTGCTGTTCCTCATTCGTCGTGACAATGCCGAGCACTACGTGACGGTCGCTGCGTAGCGACTCGTTCGCGAGCCCGATGGCGGCGGGCGCACCCCGCGCGCCATCGGGCTCGCGTGATCATCCGGATCTGCATCGCCGCCGTATAGCCACCTGGAAGGGTCGGCCCGCTCATCGAGCCGGGCGCCCTGACCGCGGCTCGGGCACGCTGTCCGAGCTTCGCGCCGCGACCACATCGAAACCTCAGGGAAACGCAGGGCTCCTCCGCTGGCATCGATAGTGCAGCGGTCGACCGCGTGTCTCCCGTCCGACTCTGCGCCCGTGTGCTGTTGCTCCTGCGTCGGCGACCGCGCTTCTCCGTCGCGCTGGTGGCCCTCGTGGTCGCGCTCACTGCGTTCACCGGCGCCGCCATCGGGCTCCTCGCGTGGCGCGGGCAGCGCGCCCAGTCCCACGCCCTCGCCGACGCGGCGATGACCCAGGCAGCCCGTCTCGTCGCCACCCACACCGCGCGCTTCCTGCAGTCCGCCGAGTCATCCGCGCGGCTTGGCCCCACCCTCGTGGCGGAGCGCCGGCTTGATCCCGACGACTTCCATGCCGTCGAGGCCTTCGTGCTGGGCGTGCTGCGCGCGCATCCCGAGCTGACCTGGGTGAGCTATGGCGACCGCGACGATCGCTTCGTCGGGGCGCGGCGCGCCGCCGGCGGCGATCTCTACATCAACAAAAGTTTCCCCGTGGGCGAGAGGATCCGCTTGGAGGAAGACCAGCTCCTCGCCAACGGCCTCCGCGTCCCCTTCCGGCGGGCGGAGGATCACGGGTACCGGCCCAGCCGGCGGCCCTTCTTCCGTATGGCCGCGGCCAACCGCGACCTCACGTGGACCGAGCCCTACGAGTTCTACTCGAGTGAAGGGCCCGGGCTCACCTGCGCGATGCCGCTCCTGGACGCAGCGGGCGCGGTGCAGGGCGTGTTCACCGTCGACTTTTCGCTGGCCCGACTCGCCGAGTTCCTCGACGAGGTCGAGGTATCGCCCCGCGGCCGCGTCTTGATCGCCGCGCGTGATGGGCGGCCGCTCGTCGAGCAGCGGCGGCGCGGCACGCAGGGGGCGCCCGCCATTCCCGCCGCCGCCCTGGCCGAGGTGCCCCTCGAGCGTGGCACGCGGTCGAGTGTCGAGTTCCAGCACAACGGCGAGCGCTACCTGGCCCGCGCGGTACCTCTCCCCGCCGGCGGTCTGGGCTGGCGTGCGGAGGTCGTGGTGCCCGCGCGTGACTACACCGAGCGGGTGGACGTGCAGGGCCGGCGTGCCGCCGTGCTGGGCGCCCTCGCGGTCCTCGTCGCGCTCGGCTGCGGCATCGCGACGGCGAGGTGGATGGCGCGCCCGCTCCAGGACCTCGCCCACCTCGCGCTGCGCATCCGGCAGGGGAATCTGGACGCGGTAGTACGCCCGCGCAGCCGCGACGAGATCGGCGTGCTCACGCGCTCGATGGGCGAGATGGTGCGGGCGCTCCGCGACCGCGAGTTCGTGCGCCAGACGCTCGGACGCTATGTGAGCCCCGAGCTGGCGGAGCGCGTGCTCCGTGACCCGGACGCGGTGCGGCTCGGGGGCGAGCTGCGCGAGGTCACCATCCTGATGTCCGATCTTCGGGGCTTCTCCGAGCTGTCCGAGCGGCTGGGCCCCGAGGCGATGATCGACATCCTCAACCGCTATCTCGCCACGATGACGCAGGTCATCCAGGCCCACGGGGGGATGATCAACGAGTTCATCGGCGATGCGATCCTCGTGCTCTTCGGCGCGCCCTTCCAGCACCCGGACGACTGCGAGCGCGCGGTGCGCTGCGCCTGGGACATGCAGTGCGCGATGGCGGCCCTGAACGTCGAGAACCGGCGTCTGGGCCTGCCCGAGCTGGCCATGGGCATCGGCATCCACGTGGGGCCCGTGGTCGCGGGCAACATCGGCAGCCGCGACCGGGTGAAATACGGCGTGGTGGGCTCGCCCGTCAACCTTGCCGCCCGGATCCAGGCGCTCGCCTTCGGCGGCGAGGTGCTCCTCTCCGCCTCCGTGGTGGAGCGCTCGGGCCACGTGCGTGTGGGGGCTCCGCGCCGCGTCCGCGCCAAGGGCTTCCAGAGCCTCGTCACCGTGCATCCTTTGGAGGGGCTGGACGGCGGGGGCCAGGCGACCCCCATCGCGAGCTAGGCGCGCGCTACCGCTCGCCGTCAGCCGCACATCGGTGACGACGCCGGCGGGATTCACCGAGACGACCACGGCCTTCTGGAAAACCTTGAGCGAGAAGGCCGAGCCGCGCACCTGCGTAGCTTCAACCGAGGCCGGTGTCGTCCTTGCCCGCGACCCTGGGATAGATCTACATGCCCGTGGGTGGGCCGAGCAGCGCGACCACCTCGTCCCGCGTGGTCACGCTCGGCTTGAACGAGCTCACGAACTGATAGCTGACGAGCACCTGGTCGAGGAACGCGAAGTCGATGCTGCGCGCCGGCGTCACGCCGCTGGCCAGGGGGTCGCTGCCCGCCGTCGCGCCGGCGTAGGACGCCATCCCGAGGGTCTTCTCGTTCTTGATCACGGTGATATCACGGCCGGCACATCCCGCCGTCAGGACGAGGAGCGCGAGGCCGAGGTACCACGGGACCGGTCGTCGCATGGAGGCGTCCTCCGCGAGCGGTTGTCTCGCCGCACCCATCGAGGGCTGTGGCGGCGCGGCCCGCATGCCATAATGCGGCCGATGAACCGAAGGATTTCCCCCATCGGCGCCGCCTGACGGTCCGCGGACCGCGACGCGATCGTGCCTTCCGTTCCGCTTCGACGCCGGCTCTTCCTCCTCGTCGCCGTGGCCCTCGTGCCGCTCGCCCTCGTCTCCGGCATTGGGCTCCATCTCCTCGCCTCGCAGCAGCGCATGCAGGTCGAGCGCGTGAGCCTGGAGCTCACGCGGGCGGTGGCCACCGCGGTGGACGCCGAGCTGAGGAGCTCGGTCTCGGTGCTGGAGGCGTTCGCCACTACCTTGACGTTCGAGGGGAATGAGCGCGCGACCTTCCACGAGCAGGCGCGCCGCGTGCTGGGGACCCAGCCAGACTGGGCGGGCATGAGCCTCACCGATCCCGCGGGCACGCGCATCGCCGACACGCGTTACCCGCCGGGGGTCGAGCTTCCGCCGATCGCCGAGCGCGAAAGCTTCGAGCAGGTCGTGCGCGCGCGTGCGCCGGCCATCGGCAGTCTGGCGCGCAGCGCGAGCGGTCCGCTCCTCTTCGCCGTGCGGGTGCCCGTGCTCCGCGGCGACACGCTCCGGTACGTGCTCTCAGCCTCGGTGCGGCCCGAGGATATCCGTGAAGTGGTCACGCGCCAGCAGGTACCCTCCGACTGGGTGGTCTCGACCTTCGACCAGCGCGGTCAGCGCGTCGCCCGCTCGCGCGCGCACGAGGAGAGCGTCGGCGGCCCGGCCTCGCCGAGCCTGCAGGCGCTGCTCGCGCAGAACGCCAAGGAAGGCATCGGCCCCACCAACACGCTCGAGGGTGAGCGCATCTACACGCCTTACATCCGACTCGCCCCGAGCGGCTGGACGGCCGCCCTCGGTCTGCCCGCGGCGGTGGTGGAAGGCGCCGTGTACCGCTCGCTCGCCTTCTACGGCGGCGGACTGCTGCTCTCGCTTGGCCTCGGCACCCTCGCCGCCCTCCTCGTCGCGCGCAGCATCAACCGCCCCATCGCCGACCTCCGCGGCGCCGCGCAGGCGCTGGGACGCGGCGAGGCGATGGCGCCACCCGCCACCGCCATCCAGGAGATCCGCGACGTGGCCGAGGCGCTGGTCACCGCGGCCGCGGAGCGCCGCCACGCGGAGGTCCAGGAGCGGCAGGCGCGCGAGACGGCGGAGGCGGCCGACCGGGCCAAGGAGCAGTTCCTTGCGGTGCTGTCGCACGAGCTGCGCACCCCACTCAACGCGGTCTATGGCTGGGCGCGCATGCTCCAGGCGGGCCAGGTCCGCGGCGACGACGCCACCCGCGCCGTGGAAGCGATCGTCCGGAACGCCGACATGCAGGTGCAGCTCATCGACGATCTCCTCGACGTCTCCCGCATCGTCAGCGGCAAGATGCGGCTGGACGTGCGGGCGGTGGATCTCGCCGCGGTGCTGGAGGACGCGCTCGACGCCGTCCGGCCCGCCGCCCAGGCCAAGGGGATCCGAGTGCAGAGCGTACTGGACCCGCGCGCGGGCCCGGTGATGGGCGACTCCGCCCGGCTCCAACAGGTGCTGTGGAATCTCCTCATGAACGCGGTCAAGTTCACCCCGAAGAGCGGTCGCGTGCAGGTGCATCTGCAGCGGGTGAACTCCCATGTCGAGATCATGGTGAGCGACACCGGCCAGGGCATCGCCCCCGCGGTGCTGCCGTACGTATTCGACCGCTTCCGCCAGTCGGATAGCTCGAGCACCCGGGCTCACGGGGGCCTCGGCCTGGGGCTGGCGCTGGTGAAGCACCTGGTCGAGCTCCACGGGGGGAGCGTGCTCGCCCGGAGCGCGGGCGAGGGCCTGGGCGCGACGTTCGTGGTGAGCCTCCCGCTCTCGATCGCGGAGCTCCCCGAGCATCGGGCCCCGCGCGCGCATCCGAGCGCACCGTCGGTGGAGCCGTTGCCAGGCATCGTCCGGCTGGACGGGCTCCGCGTCCTCGTGGTCGACGACGATCCCGAAGCGGTGGCCCTCGCCATCGCGATCCTGAAGGGGGCGGGGGCCGAGGTCCGCTCGACCCTCGCCGCGCCCGACGCCCTCGCCCTCCTCCGCGAGTGGCGGCCCGACGTGCTCGTGTCCGACATCGAGATGCCGAGCGAGGATGGCTACGCGCTCATCGCAAAGGTCCGCGCGCTCGACGCCGACGCGGGCGGCCGCACCCCCGCGGTGGCCCTGACCGCCTACGGACGCACGCAGGACCGCATGCGCTCGCTCGCCGCGGGCTACACCATGCACGTGCCCAAGCCGGTCGATCCGGGTGAGCTCACCACCATCATCGCCAGCGTCGCCATGCGCCCCCCCACGCACGTGTCCGGACCTGTGCCATAATCCCGGCCATGAGCAAGAAACTCCTCTTCGTCGGCGGCGGGGCCATTGGCAGCTACCTGGGCGCGTTCCTCACGCGCGCGGGTCACGACGTGACCATCGTGGATCCCTGGGCGGAGCAGGTCGAAACCATCCGCCACCGTGGGATCTCGGTGCGCGGTCCGCACGACCCGTTCGACGCCAAACCCAAGGCGTTCCACCTCCACGAGGCGCAGCGTCTGCCGCGGGACTTCGACATCGCCTTCGTCGCGATGAAGGCCTACGACACGCCGTGGGCCACCCAGCTCGCCGTGCGTCACCTCCGCCCCGAAGGCTACGTGGTGTCGTCGCAGAACTGCTGGCCGGACCCGATGGTGGCCGCGGTGGCGGGCGCCGGACGATCGGTCGGCCTCATCATGTCCAAGATCGGCGTGGCCCTCTGGAAGCCGGGGCAAGTCGAGCGCGGCATGGAGAAAGGCGAGGGCAAGGGCCACGACGTGTTCCGACCCGGCGAGCACGACGGGCGCATCACGCCGCGGGTGACCGAGTTGGCCGAGATGCTCTCGATCATCGACGGGGCCAAGGCGACCGACAATCTCTGGGGCGAGCGCTGGGCCAAGCTCTCTCAGAACGCCATGGGCAATCCTGTTCAGGCCATGACCGGCCTCGGGACCCTCGAGGTGATGTCGAGCGAGGTCGGGCGCGCGATCACCATTCACCTCGCCTCCGAGTCGGCCCGCGTCGGACTCGCCGCGGGGCTGCGCATCGCGAAGTTCGGCGGGGCGGAGGCGGCGACCTGGGCGAAGGCCGATCAGCGCGAGACCTGGGAGTCCCTCGACCGCATGCTCACGCCCGCGTCGGCGGGAGGCCGCAACTGGCGTGCTTCCATGGCCCAGGACGTGATCAAGGGACGGCCGACGGAGATCGACTACATGAACGGCCACGTGGTGGCGCAGGGGCGCGAGCGGGGTGTGCCGACGCCCGTGTCGGCGGCCATCGTGCGGGTGGTCGGCGAGATCGACGCGGGCACGCGCAAGCCCGCGGCCGCCAACATCGAGGCGACCCTGCGCCTCGCCGGCGTCTAGCCGCCGGTCAGGGCGACTCTACGGACTGGATCACGAAGGACTCGACGTAGATCTTTCGCGTGCCCGGCTGGCTGGGGGTGGGGACGCGAAAGTAGGCGCGGTCACCTGGTCGGATATTGCCGTAGGCCCACCCGCGCTCGACCGCCACCACCTTTCCCGAGTCGTCCAGCACGTCCATCCGCATGCGAAGGAGGCCCACCGTCTCGCGTCCATTGTTGTAGACCCAGCCGGCCACCGCGCCCCGCGTGGGCGCGCCTGTGTCCTCCTCGATGCGGAACTTTCCCATTTGCGACGGCGCCGGCGACTGCGCGTCCACCGAGGCGGCCGCGGCGCACAGCATCAATGCCGCGCCGGCCAGCCAGCGCCTCGGGCGGATGATCGAAGGGCGGATCACTGCCAGCGAATCAGCGCCTTGATCTTCGGATACTCGGGCGCCCTTCCCTCCACGTCCACGACGCGCAGGCTCTTGTCCGGCGCCTCGAGGAGGAGATTGTTGTTGCTGAACGCGATGAAGCGGCCCCACTCTTTCGGGACCGTGACATCATACTTGGCGATCGGCATCTGCGCCTGCGCCGAGCTCGGCTCGGGCAGCCACGGGCGAAGGGCGATGACGGTGAGGGCGAGCGCGATCACGGTGAGGGCGACCTTCACATAGCGGTCGTGGGCCACGGCGGCCTCCTGGCAGGGGTGCACGGCTCGACGCTCCCAATGCATATCACGCCCGCACGGAAGCGCCAAGCAGGAGGGCCGCCGGGGCCCGACGCGCGCCGGGCGCTACATGTGGAAGTACGGGTCGAGCACTCGCACCTCGGTGATGCGATCCACCGGCAGCTTGTTGCGCTCGGCGACCTTCCGGATGGCCTCGGGCGAGGGGCCGTCATAGACGCAGAAGGTCTTCCGCTTGTCCTGTGAGACGTAAGAGTGCACCCAGGTCACGCCCTCGGCTGCATTGTTGCCGACGACGGTGAGGCAGGCCTTGGCGCCTTCCGCATTGGCGGGCAGGGCCAGTCCATCGGGAAAGGTGCGCTCGACCATGTATCGGGGCATCGTGGCTTCCTCCTTGTGTGAGCTGCTACGTGGGTCGAGCGTAGACCCGCCCCTGCTCCATCACAATGGGGAGAACTCCCTATTTTGGGGGCGCGTCCTCCGCGCCGCCGAGCAGCCCGTGCTCGCGAGCGAGCCGCGCCGCCGCGCCCCGCGAGCCTACCTCGAGCTTGGCCAGCACCGCCGACACGTGATGATCCACGGTCTTGGGCGAGATGTGCAAGCGCTCACCGATCTCGGCATTGCGGAGGCCCCGATCGAGGGCGCGCAGGATCTCGATCTCCCGCGTGGTCAGGCCGAAGGGATGCTCGCGGTTGACCTTGCGGGGGCCGCGGGGAATCTGGTGCATCCCCTCCTCGCGAAGCAGACGGCGGAGGGCCTCGGCGGCGGGGCGCCCGCCCAGCGTGTCGAAAACGCCGAGCGCGGTCAGCTGCGCGGGCCGATCACCCCCGGCGAGGGCCTGCGCTCTCTCGTAGGGACACCCGCGCCGTTCCCATTCCGCCGCGGCGTTGCGCCAGTCGCCCGCGATCTCGCGCGCGTACACCCGCGCCGTCCATGTCGGCGGCGCCACCCGCTCCCCCGCGCGCCAGCGCCAGTACGCGAGCTCACCCGTGAACCACGGATGCCGGTGGCCGACCGCGAGCTCCCACGCCGCCTCGGCCTCGCCGCGCGCGCGCTCACGGTCGCCCGCGAGCCAGGCCGCCTCCGCGCGGGCGGCGCGCACCGGTCCCACGCGCTGGAGCGTGCCCGTCGGCAGGGCCAGCGCGAGCGCCTCGTCGAGCGCCGCGCCCGCGCCCGGATCGCCGCGCCGCGCGCGCAGGCGACCGAGGGCGATTAGGGCGGCGATGCGGCTGATGGCGGAGGCGGAGGGCCGCCGCACCACCGCGCCCCCCAGCTCGCCGGCCTGGGTCCAGCGGCCCTGCGCGAGATGCGTGAGGGCCTGCCAGGCCTGCATGTACAGCAGAGCGTGATCGAGATCACGCTCGCTCGCGTAGGCGATTCCCTCGCCGAGGTACCGGTCGGCGTCGCGGAAGTCGTGGCACTCGCCGTAGGCCGACCCCAGATTCGTGTAGGCGAGGGCGACCAGGCCGTCCAGTCCGGCTTCGCGCGCGAGGGCCAGGCTTTCCTCGAGCATCGCGCGGCCGCGCGCGTCGCCGCCCAGGAGCATGGCGGTGCCCACGGTATTCCTGGCGGCGGCGAGGGTGTCGGCGTCGCGGAACCGCTGCGCCATCGCGATGGCCTTCTCCCCCCAGGCGATCGCCTCCGCGGTGTCGCGGTCGAGCATGCGGAGATGCGCGCGCGTCCGGTAGGCGAGAGCGAGCTCGCGGCTCGCGGGCAAGAGCTCCAGGCCCTCGACGGCGCGCCCGCAGATCTCGTCCGCCTCCGCGTTCCGGCCCGCCCGCACGAGGCAGGTGGCCATCACGGCGAGGTTGCCGCCCGCCGCCTGGAGATCGCCGTCCTGCCGCCACAGCTCGCGCGCCCGACGGTGGGCGGCGATCGCGTCGTCGAGGTCGTCCACCGCCGCGCACTCCTCGGCGTAGGCCTCGAGCAGGCTCGCCTGCCCGCACGGCGCGAGGGCGTGGGCGCAGCGGAGGGCGCGCGCGTAGAGCGCCTTGGCCGCGCGGTGCGCGCCCGCCTTCGCGGCGCGCCGCGCCCCCTCGGGGGCGAGCCGGAGCACCGCCTCCTCGTCCGCGGCGGCCTCGGCGTGGTAGGAGAGGCGCGCGGGATCGAGCGCGCCCGCCGGGGACGCGTCGAGCGCACGCAGCGCGAGCCGGTGCAGCGCGAGCGCGCGCGCGGGCGGGATCTGCTCGAGGATGGCCTGGCGCGCGAGCTCGTGGCGGAACGCGAGCGCCTCGCCCCGGGCCACCAGCATGCCCACCGCCACGCATTCGTCGGCGGCGGCGGCCTCGCTCACGACCAGCTCGCCGAGGAGCCACGACTCCGCGCGGGCGCCGAGGACGGCCGCCGCCTCCAGCACCGCATAGCCGGAGCGCGACAGGCGCGCCGCGCGCGCCACCACCGCGTCGCGCACCGACGCGGGGATCCCGCTCCCGTCCGCGGCGAGCACCTCGGTGACGAAGAACGGGTTGCCGCCGGTCTGGGCGTGAAGGGCCGCCGCGTCCACGTCGCGGTCGCCGGCGAGCGTGCGCACCGCGCCCACGCTGAGCGCGGGGATGGGCAGCCGCCGCACCGCGCGCGCGCCGGCGAGATCGCCCAGAACGGTCCGAAGCGGCGTCCGTGGTCCGAGCTCGTCGTCGCGGTACGTGACGACGACTAGGGCCGGCACGCGCTCGATGCGCCGGCCCAGGAACTTCACCAGATCGAGCGTCGCCTCGTCGGCCCAGTGCGCGTCCTCGACCACCATCACGGTGGGGCGACCGCCGCGCTTGAGCTCGTCGAGCAGGCCGGCGAGCAGCGCGGGACGCGCCGTGCCGTCCTGCAGCAGCGCGCGCAGGCCCGCGCCGGCCTGCTCGGCGATGTCGTGCAGCGGCCCGAGCGGGCGCGGCCGGAACAGCGCGTCGCAGGCGCCCCACAGCACCCGCGCCCCATCGCATCGCGTGCGGGTGAAGCGCTCGACGAGAGCGCTCTTGCCGATGCCCGCCTCGCCGCTCACCAGCACCACCGCGCCGCGGCCGGCCCCCGCCTCGCGCAGAGCGTCGCCGAGGGTCTGGAGAGAGCCGTCCCGCTCGAGCAGGTCCATAGCGTTTCGATTCTACCTCCGCTACCATCGGGCCATCAGCCCGGCCACCCCGGATCCCGCGGAGGACCCATGTCGCTCGTCACGCGTCCCACCCTCGTCCTGCTCCTGCTGAGCCTGCTCGCCGCGCCCGCCGCCGCCCAGTCCCCCGCCCCGCGCGAGGGCAAGCCGGGAGGGGTCCTGCGTTTCTCGCACCGCGAAGACCTGCCGCAGGGCTTCGCCATCCACGAGACCGCCACCAACTCCGGCACGTGGCCGTCCATGCCTTGCTACTCGAACCTCGTGATCTTCGATCAGTCGAAGCAACTCGAGCGCGCCGAGAACATCGTGCCCGAGCTCGCCGAGCGCTGGTCCTGGCAGGACGGCTACCGCAATCTCGTCTTCTTCCTGAGACGGGACGTGCGCTGGCACGACGGCCAGCCCTTCACCTCCAAGGACGTGAAGTTCACGTTCGATATGGTGCGCGAGGCCCCGAACGCCGCCGCGAAGCTCCGCCTCAATCCCAGGAAGGAGTGGTACAGCAACGTCGACGCCATCGAGGCGCCCGATCCCTATACGGTGGTGTTCCGCCTGAAGCGCCCGCAGCCCTCCATCCTCACCATGCTAGCGTCCGGCTACTCCCCGGTGCTGCCCGCCCACGTCCCGCCCGCCGACCATCGCACTCGCTGCATCGGTACCGGGCCCTTCAAGTTCAAGGAGTGGAAGCGCGGCGAGTCGGTGGAGCTGGTGAGGAACCCCGACTACTTCGTGAAGGGGCGGCCTTACCTCGACGCCGTCCGCTACGTGATCATCGTGGAGCGCGGCACGCGGGTGGCCGCGCTCCAGGCCAATCAGGTGGACGTGGCGTTCCCCGGCGAGACCACGTTGAACATCTACGAGCAGCTCAAGGCGGCGGTGCCAAAGATGGTGTTCACCGAGACCGCCAGCAACGTGAACGAGAACCTCCTGATCAACACGACGCGGCCGCCCTTCGACAACGTCAAGGTGCGCCGCGCGCTCGCGCTCGCGGTGGACCGCCGCGCTTACGTGCAGGCGGTGCATCGGGGCAGCGCCATCGTGGGCGCCTCGCTGGCCCCGAAGCCGTGGGGCGTATGGGGGCTGCCCGACAAGGATCTCGCCGCCCTCGCCGGCTATGGCAAGGGCCCCGACGAGAAGGCCAAGGCCAGGCGGCTCCTCGCCGAGGCCGGCTTCGGCCCCGGCAACCCCCTCAAGGTGGAGATGGCCACGCGGGCGATCGCCATCTATCTCGACTTCGCCTCGTTCGTGCTCAACGAGCTCAAGACGGTGGGGATCGAGGCGACCCTCAAGCAGATCGAGACCGCGCAGTGGCATCCGCTCGCGACGCGGCGGGAGTTCCAGATCGCCGCGAACCTCACCGGTCTCGGCGTGGACGATCCCGACGCCAGCTTCTACGAAAACTACGCGTGCGGCTCGCCCCGCAACTACACCGGCTATTGCAACGAGGAGATCACCCGGCTCATCGATCAGCAGTCGCAGGAGATCGATCCGGCCAAGCGGCGCGCGCTGGTGTGGCAGATCCAAACGCGCCTCGAGAACGAGGCCTCGCGTCCCATCATGGGCTGGCGCACCGACCACTTCGCCCACCAGCCGCACGTCAAGGGCCTCACCATTCACAACGTCGTCTATAACTGCTGCCGCCTGCAGGACACCTGGCTGGATCGCTAGGGGACACGCCATGACCAAGCGTCGAGTGGTGGTGACGGGAGCGTCGGGCTATGTGGCGCAGCGGATGCTACCCGCGCTGGCCGAGCGGTGGGACCTGGCGCTGCTGGACGTGCGCGACACCACGAGCGACGGGCGCAAGGTCCCCGGTCTCGTGGTCGCCGACCTCACCCAGCGCGATCGCGACGCCTACCGGCGTCACTTCCGCGGGGCCGATGCGGTGATCCACTGCGGCTACGTGCGCGCGCCCGGGCTGGACGCCACCACGTGGCAGGACAACTCGGACGCCAAGTTCTGGGCCGAGCACGAGAACGTGGCGCTCGCCTACAACGTCTGCCGCACCGCGCTCGAGGAGGGTGTCCGGCGCGTCGTGGTGGCCAGCTCGAACCACGCCGCGGACTACTACGAGCGGCTGGTGTGGGCGGGCCGCCTCGACATGGTGACGCCGGAGATGCCGCCGCGCTCGGACAACTGGTACGGGTGGTCCAAGGCCGCCTACGAGCTGCTCGGCTTCGTGTTCGCCACCGGCAAGGTGGGCAAGCGCGCGCTCGAGGTCGTGCAGTGGCGCATCGGCGGGCCCCGGGACGACGACATCGATCACGTGTCGCCGGGCGACGTGCCGGTGATGCACCGTGCCCTCGGCGCCTATCTCTCCGCGCGGGACCAGGCCCAGCAGGCGATCCGCATGGTGGAGACGGAGGACATCCGCGACGAGCACGGCGTCCCCTTCCTCATCGTGTACGGGATCAGCGGCAACACGCACCGCTTCTGGAGCCTCGCCAACGCGCGTGCGAAGCTCGGGTACCGCCCCGAGGACGACAGCGGGGTCCGCTTTGCCGACAAGGTCGCCCAGCTGGTGCGGGGGCTCGTCAAGAAGTAGGGCGCCGCCCCGAATACCGGCGCCTCACGGGCGGTCAGATCGGCATGGGGGGGCGCGCTCTGGAGGCGCTATAGTCGGCGAACCGCATGAACCCGTCTCGCCTCTTCATTCTCCGCCCCGTCGCCACGTCCCTGCTCACGGTGGGGGTGCTCCTCGTGGGCATGGTGGCGTATTTCCAGCTCGCCATCTCCGCCCTGCCCCAGGTCGATTACCCCACCATCCAGATCCTGACCTTCTACCCCGGGGCCAGCCCCGACGTCATGGCCTCCTCGGTCACCACCCCTCTGGAGCGGCAGTTCGGCCAGCTCCCGGGGCTGAACCAGATGACCTCCACGAGCGCCCAGGGCGCGTCGCTGATCATCCTGCAGTTCACCCTGGACCACGCCATCGACGTCGCGGAGCAGGAGGTCCAGGCGGCCATCAACGCCGCCGCCACCTACCTGCCGCGGGATCTACCCAGCCCGCCCACCTACAGCAAGGTCAACCCCGCCGACACCCCCGTGCTCACCCTGGGGATCACCTCGGACAGCCTGCCCCTGCCCCGCGTCCAGGACCTGGCCGACACCAACCTCGCCCAGAAGATCTCCCAGCTCCCCGGCGTCGGCCTCGTGACGATCAGCGGCGGCCAGAAGCCCGCGGTGCGCGTCCAGGCCGATCCGACCGCGCTGGCCTCCTACGGGCTCAGCCTCGAGGATCTCCGCTCCGTGCTGGGCCAGGCCAACGTGGACCAGGCCAAGGGCAATCTCGAGGGCCCCCGCCAGTCCTTCACCATCGGCGCCAACGACCAGCTGTTTACTAGTGCCGATTACCGCAGCGTGGTGGTGGCCTACAAGAACGGCGCCCCCGTGCGCCTCTCCGACGTGGCCCAGGTGGTGGACGGCGTGGAGAACACCAAGCTCGCGGCGTGGATGAACGACCGCGCCGCGGTGGTGGTGAACGTGCAGCGACAGCCGGGCGCCAACATCATCGCGGTGGCCGACCGCATCAAGGCGCTGCTCCCGCAGCTCCAGGCCTCGCTCCCGTCGGCGGTGAAGGTCGCCGTGCTCACCGACCGCACCGTCACCATCCGCGCCTCGGTGAAGGACGTGCAGTTCTCGCTGCTCCTCACCGTGGCTCTCGTCGTCATGGTGATGTTCCTCTTCTTGCGCAGCCTCGCCGCCACCATCATCCCCAGCGTGGCGGTGCCCATCTCGATCGTGGGGACGTTCGGCGCCATGTACCTCCTCGGATACAGCCTCGACAACCTCTCGCTGATGGCGCTGACCATCTCCACCGGCTTCGTGGTGGACGACGCCATCGTCATGATCGAGAACATCGCGCGCTACATCGAGGAGGGCGAGACTCCGCTGGCCGCCGCCCTCAAGGGCTCCGAGCAGATCGGCTTCACCATCGTCTCCCTCACGGTGTCCCTCATCGCGGTGCTGATCCCCCTCCTTTTCATGGGCGACATCGTGGGCCGGCTCTTCCGCGAGTTCGCGGTGACCCTGAGCGTGGCCATCCTCGTCTCCGCGGTGGTGTCGCTGACCCTCACCCCCATGATGTGCGCCAAGATCCTCCGCGCCGAGCACGACGCCTCCCGCACCCGGTTCTATCGCATCACCGAGCGCGCCTTCACCTGGATGATCGACCGCTACGGCACGACCCTGCGGTGGGTGCTGCGCCACCAGCCGGGCACCCTCGGGGTGACCGTCGCCACTCTCGCCCTCACCATCGTTCTCTATATCGTGGTGCCCAAGGGCTTCTT